>JBBRJC010000106.1:0-9222 GCA_038220135.1 Bryobacterales bacterium
GCCGCTTGAAAAAATGATGGAAGGCGAAATGACCAAGCTACTTCATCTGGATGACGAGTTGCACAAGCGCGTCATTGGTCAGGATGAAGCCGTGGAAGCGGTTGCCGAAGCTGTACTCCGCGCGCGTTCCGGCCTCAAAGATCCAAATCGTCCCATCGGCAGTTTCATATTTCTTGGCCCAACCGGCGTTGGCAAAACAGAGCTTGCTCGCGCACTCGCGGAATACCTGTTTGACGACGAACGCTCGATGATCCGCATCGACATGTCTGAATACCAGGAAAAGCACACAGTGTCCCGTTTGGTCGGCGCCCCTCCAGGCTATGTCGGCTATGACGAAGGCGGTCAACTCACCGAAGCCGTGCGCCGCCGTCCCTATTCGGTAATCCTGTTCGATGAAATCGAAAAGGCGCATCACGACGTGTTCAATATTCTTTTGCAGGTGCTCGATGACGGCCGTCTCACCGATGGTCAGGGCCGCACTGTGAATTTCAAAAACACCATCGTTGTGATGACTTCCAACATCGGCAGCCAACGCATTCTCGACTACCACGGCAGCTTTGAAGGTGCAGGCTACGAAAAGATGAAAAGCGCCGTGCTTGAGGAAATGCGGGCCGGTTTCCGTCCTGAATTTCTCAACCGTATCGACGAAATCATCGTGTTCCATTCTCTCGCCGAAGAGCACTTAAAGCAGATCGTAGATATTCAACTCGGTGGGTTGCGCAAGCGCCTGGAAGAACGCAAAATCACGCTGGATCTAACCGACGCCGCCAAAACGCACCTTGTGCGCGCAGGCTACGACGCAAGCTACGGCGCACGCCCCTTGAAGCGCGCCATTCAACGCGAAATTGAAACCCCACTTGCTCGCCGCATCATCAGTGCTGAAGTTCGCGAGGGCTCGGACGTCGTAATTGACCTGAATTCAGCAACAAATGAATTAACTTATAACGTTACGCAACCAGTCCTGGTATAGCTGCATCTGAACACGTGATAAGGAAGGAAAAACAAAGTGAGTGAACTCGAAAAGTTGAGCACATATCCTGTACTGCCTCTAAAGAACGCTGTTCTCTTTCCAGGCCTGTTGATGCCGCTTTCCATCGGCCGTCCGCAGACGATCGCCGCCATTGAAGCCGCGCTATCTGTGGAAGGCAAGGAAGTGGTTGTTTTCTCGCAGCGCGATGCCAGTGAAGAAACCCCTACCCAGGATTCGCTCTACGGTATCGGTACCCGCGCCGTCGTCCGTCGCATGACCAAGCATCTCGATGGTTCGCTCGACGTAATGGTTATGGGTGTTGAGCGTGTGGCGCTTGTCAAACTGGAAACCAGTGCAACCGGCAACCTCGAAGCCCGCGTGCGCCAGTTCAACATTCCCGATGAAGCAGGCACTGAAATAGAAGCTCTCGAACGGGCGCTGCTCGAACTGGCTCAAAAAGTTGTTAGCCTCGCTCAACCGGAAGCCGCGCCCGATCTGACCCGTATGATGTCCTCTTCAGACGACACACTGCGGATGACCTTCCTCATGGCTTCGATGATGAATCTGCCGCTCGATAAGGAACAAAAGATCCTTGAAGCGATGACCCGTGCCGATGCCATGAGGCTGCTTCATGGCTATCTTTCGCATGAACTTGAAGTGCTTGAACTGCGCAGCAAAATTCAGAATGATGCACGCTCTGAAATGGGTAAAGAGCAGCGCGATTACATGCTGCGTCAACAACTGCGCGCCATCCAAAATGAGTTAGGCGAGAAGAATCCGGAGAAGGCCGAAGTCGATGGTTTACGCGAACGCTTCGCAAAAACCGAACTGCCCGCCGAGGCCAAAAAGGAAATTGAGCGAGAGCTCGAACGCCTGGAACGCACTCCCGCATCCTCGCCCGATCATCACGTCCTGCGCACCTGGCTCGAATTTGTTCTCGATCTTCCGTGGACCGCAACCACTCCAGATTCGCTCGATATTCCAGAGGCGCGCCGCATTCTCGATGAAGATCACTACGAGATCAAAGAAGTGAAGGAGCGCATTTTAGAGCAGCTCAGCGTGCTTAAAATGAACCCCAACGCCAAGGCACCGATTCTCTGTTTTGTCGGCCCTCCCGGTGTTGGTAAAACCTCCCTCGGCCAATCTATCGCTCGCGCTTTAGGCCGCAAGTTTGAACGCATGAGCCTCGGCGGCATGCACGATGAAGCCGAATTGCGCGGTCATCGGCGAACTTATATCGGCGCCATGGCTGGCCGTTTAATGCAGGCAATTCGCCGTGCCGGGTCTAGCAATCCGGTAATCCTACTCGATGAAATTGACAAGGTCGGCCGCGATTATCGTGGTGATCCATCGCACGCTTTGCTTGAGGTGCTTGATCCGGAACAAAACAAAACCTTCCGCGACAATTATCTTGATCTGGCCTTCGATTTATCGAAGGTGATGTTTATCACCACAGCCAATGCGCTCGACACTATTCCGCGCCCGCTACTTGATCGTATGGAGATCTTGCGCCTCTCTGGATACAGCGAAGAAGAGAAGGTTGAAATCGCAAAGCGTTTCCTTATTCCGCGGCAGTTGAAAGAGACCGGACTCACGCCTGAACAATTGCAATTCAGCGAAGAGGCACTCAAGAAGATTGTCTCCGGATATACCCGCGAAGCTGGCCTGCGCCGCTACGAACGTGCCATAGGTAAGGTGGCTCGCAAGGTCACTTTGAAGTTCGTCGAGGGCCGCACAGAGTTGCTTACCGTGCAACCGGAAGACTTGTACGAATTGCTTGGACCCGAACAAATCTCGCAAGAGAAAATGCGCAAAGAATTGCCCCCGGGCGTGGCCACCGGCCTTGCCTGGACAGAAGGCGGCGGCGAGGTGCTCTACATAGAAGCATCCGTGTTGCCTGATGGAAAAGGTCTAACTTTAACTGGTCAATTGGGTGAGGTGATGCAGGAATCTGTTCGCGCCGCACAAAGCTATCTCTGGGCTCATTCGGCTGATTTCAGTATCGATCCAGCCATGTTCAAAACGCATGGCTTGCACGTTCACGTCCCCGCCGGTGCCGTTCCCAAAGACGGGCCCTCGGCTGGCGTGACCATGGCCACCGCACTGGCCAGCATTTATACTAAGCTACCGGTACGCAAAGATACGGCAATGACCGGAGAACTCACGCTATCGGGTTTGGTGTTACCTATCGGCGGCGTAAAAGAAAAGGTGTTGGCTGCCCGCAGAGCTGGCATCAATCGCGTTCTTCTTCCCGCTGCAAATGAGAAGGATACGATCGAGCTACCCGAACATGTGCGTAAAGAGATGACCTTCATCTTTGCACAGCGCATTGAAGAGGTACTTCGAGAAATGATCCCGTCTCTTGCGGTAGCCGAACGCGTCGAAAAGGCCGCTGCATAAAAACAGTTGCGGGACCGGGGAAGCTCTCTCCGGTCCCGCATCTTCCTACAGTATTTTCACAACAATAATCGTCATGCTGCGGCACCCGGTTTACAAACGCGTCGGCCGCTCCTTTATTTTCGGAATCACTTCAGCCGCCGGCAAATGCGCCCATTGCGATATCGCATCAGCCAGACACTCATCGCCCCATTCGTCGATCCTTCCATCAGCCGAACGCGTCGAAAAGACCGCTGCATAACAACAGTTTGGAAACCGCAGAAGCTCTCTCCGGTCCCGCGTCTTCCTACAGTATTTTCACAACAGTAATCGTCATATCATCATGCTGCGGCGCCCCATTTACAAACGCGTCGGCCGCTTCCATTATTTTCGGAATTATCTCAGCCGCCGTTAAATGCCCCCATTGCGATATCGTCGCAGCCAGACACTCATCGCCCCATTCGTCATCCGCCGCATTCATCGCCTCGCTAATGCCATCGGTGAATGCCACAAAGATATCGCCTCGCTCCAACTGCACCGTCGCCTGCTCATAGCGTGCCGGACGGAACAAACCCACAACCGGCCCACCCACATCCAGCCGGATCAATTCCTTGCCGCGCACAATCATCGGTTCGTTGTGGCCGCCGTTTGAATAAAGCAGCTTCCGCGTCTCCACGTCGTACTGCGAATAGAAAAACGTTGCATACCGATTGGCCGCCGACGAATCATAAATCTGCCGGTTCAGGTTCAACATCAGCTTCGCCAAATCCGTGCTTCCCGCCGCCGCCTGCCCACGCAGCGAAGCCTGCAAACAAGCCATCAACAAAGCAGCCGGAACACCCTTGCCCGATACGTCCCCAATCGCAATTCCCACCTGCCCCGTATCCAGCATCAGAAAATCATAGTAATCACCGCCAACTCCCAACGCCGGCCTGCAATACCCCGCGTAATCCAGTCCCACAACCGGCGGCAACTCCTGCGGGAACAGCCGCTGCTGCACTTCACTGGCAATCTCAATCTCGCGATTCAGCCGCTCTTTTTGTGCCGCCTCCATCGCCACTGCTTCAGTTAACCGCGAATTCTCAAGCGCCATCCCCATCTGGCCTGCTACCGATTCCAGCATCCGCATGTCAGATTTGGAATACGGCGATTCGCTCTTCTTCGCACCCAGGCTGATGAACCCCAACAACCTGTTTTTCACCGTCAACGGCAGAATCAAATTGCTACCCAATTCCAGCAGCTTCTGACGCTCAGCTTCTGAAATGCCCTCACGCACCGCCCAATTGTTTTCATCATCAAAGTAGATCGGCAATGAAACACTTTGCTTTTCAAGAGCAGCTACCGTGGACGATGTTCCCAGAAACTCCATCTCCGGTGGCAAAGAATACCCAACCGCATAAGCCGGCCGGAACCCCCCTTCGGCGTGCAGCAACATCGCCACCTGGTTAATATGCAAAGTATTCGCCAGTCGGTTCGCCACAGTCTCAAGTAACGTCTTGCGGTCCACAATACTCCGCACCGATTCGCTTAATTCGCTCAGCACCTGCTCGGTCGCATAGGCCTCACGAAAGAACTTGCGGTCCACCCACGAAAACGCCTTTTCCCTCAACCGGAAAATCAGCAGACTTGCCGCAATCCCCAATGAGATGGTCTGGAAAACGATCACTGGCCTCGCGCCAGGCTGCGTTGCCCTAATCGAAGCCACTATAACAACCGTCAAAACCAATAAGGCAATCAAAATCCGCACTCCGCCGCGCATCAATCCATATTGCAGACCCTGCCTGATCACAACATGCAAATCAAACGCACGATGCACCACCACAACATAGGCCAGCGTGATCGGGAATAGATTCAACAGCAACAGGCATGGCACCCAAATCCATTCCCCCAACTGGTCAAAGCTCTTTCCACTTACCATCGAATACACGACCAAAATTCCGATCGGAGTCAAGGCCAGCATCGACCCGAAAAACAGAGTTCGTAAACGGCGCTTTGCGTCCAAGTCCTTTGAGCGGGCTCGTTTCTCGGAAAGCGCCCAAAAGAATATACTGATCGACGCGTAAGTAAACACCATTGTAGGTCTGTCCAGTTTTGCGTCAAATGTAATCCACCAATTGTCCCCGCTGCTGAACAACGTTGCCAGTCTTGCCGCCCCATTTACCACGATGGTCACTGCCAGCCCGGAAATGAAAGCCCACTTAAACCAAGGAAATCGTACCGATTGTTCCCATTCGTACGGGAAATATAGTCCAAATAGAAAAATAAAAAGGTAGAAGCAACTCTGCAATATCGTGTGAAACATTGTCAATAGCGTCGTAATTGCAGGTGCCCAAATCCCCACTCCATCCCCCAACATCAGGAAGTGGCCGAAGGTTACCGTCAACCCAAGAAAAATCCACGCCAGCGGATCGCCCGGCCTCACGAAAGCCACCCAAAAACCCATCAACAAGCTAAACACGGGAATCAAAACGCCCATGAAAATCACAAGCGCCGCACGCATCAGCACATCGGCATTGATGTTTGAATTCTCCAGCTTTAGCCGAAACGACTTTGTCGCGCCCTCTTTCGTGCGCACGGTGATCGCCACGCTGTCGCCATGCTGCCGCGTCTGCAGTGCACTATGGATTGAAGTAATTCCACTGAAGGGCTTGCCATCGATCTCCAGCAGCACATCGCCAACCGCCATGCCCGATTCACGCGCAACCGCTGTCGTCCCAGTAACCGTCGGCCACGGCACTCCAATCGAAAACCCCTTGGAGATGTTATTTTGCGGCTGCCAAAGCCCCATGATCAATTCGTAGGCAATTGCCGCCTGATACAAAAGGCACGGCACCAGTAGTATCCCCAGCGTCCATCGCAATGTTGTACGGCTGATTAATTGAAGGCGCAAACTTTTCTCCAGACTAAAAGTATGCCACTTTCGCACTAGCGGAGATAATCAATGTATGCGCATTTCTATAGCGATCGCTACCGCCATCGGCACAGGTTTGGCCACTGGGCTGTGGCGTGGCCAATGGGGCTGGGAAATGCTCAGTACCCAAGAGCGGCTCTACCTCGCAATCGCCCTCATCTTTGTGATGATAATCAGCATCGGCGCTTCACTCCGGCCACTGCCACGATGGTTGTCCGCGCTGCTGCCTCCGGTCCTAAGCCTTCTATTTGCAGCCGCAATCTGGACTATCTTCGAGCCGCGTTTTCATCTGAATTTCTACCACAACGGTATGCTCTGTTTAATGCGCTCGATCCCAGCCGCAATGTTTACCGCTATAGTCGCCCACATCATTTTGAAGCTCCCTTCGCGATTGTCCAGCGCACTACTCGCAGCCGCAGCAGCCATCGTCGCCCAAACCATCTACTGCCCCATCGTCGAATCGCGCCACATGGCCATTTTCCATGTTGGCCAATTACTTCTTTGGCCTCTGCTGTTGTTTCCATTAAAGCGCAAAGGCCGCTCCGGCGCGGCTCAAATATTTGGAGGAACTCGCTTGTGCCATTAGCCAGAGCGAGTCCGTTTTGCGCGAGTTCCTCTTTAAAGAATTGTTCCGTCCGTCCAGAAAATCTAATTGCATGGAGAGTCAATCATTTCGTTTCCTTGCGTTATGTTAAAGTAACAAATTACCGCGCGGTAGGCTGATACTTCCCGCAGCACCAGGGAGATCCAAACAAGATGGCCAGAATTAGAAACGCATCGGCCGTAACACCTTTGCGGGTTCAAGTAATTCATGGAAAGCACGGGGAATTAGAATCCTTTGTGCTAAACCCTTCGCAAACTCACACTTTGGCACTGCTTCCAAATAGCCCAATAGACCAAAGCCCGGTCGAAACCGGAAGGGGATTGTACTCGTTCTATCACACCAACTCACCCCAGGCCGACAACCCCATGTTCTGGAGCGGCACCCTGCGCTTTCGAGATGATGTCGACGTCAATCCAGACACCTCAAGATTGTCCATCCCGCGCTCGAAAATCACCCAGAAAGATCTTGACGCCTTCAAAGCGCATATGCGTAATGATGGAAACATTGACAGTAGCATTCAGTCGGTCACACTCGATCAACTAATCCTCCATGCGACAACCAGAGATCACTGGGGAAATAGCGCCATCACGTTACCAAATCCTCGACCGGCGAGAGGCATTGCTACCCCCTGCCAAACGGCGGTCGCAATATTTGTACTGGACTGCATTCTGGTGATATGGGGAGCTTGGGGACTTCGTGCTAAGCTCAGCCCCGCTGCGGTCGAGGAAGTAGCTGTGGCTATTGAGCCGGTTTTGAACGATATCGAACACCAGCTAAACTCATTTTCAGATTCTAGTGTGTCTACGTTCGGCAAGGCAAAGGTGATCTGGAATATTGCCATGCTTATTAAGAACGGGGGAATGTTCGAAGCTGTGTACCATGCCCTTTACAAAGACTTGACTCTGTTGGATATGGTGCTTTACGGCGTTCTGGGACTTGCCGAGTTGAGTGCCGCATTCCTGACCGATGGCGCCGCGCTGGTGGCGGAAATCGTTGTCGAAGTGGCATCGGCTGCGTTCTTGATTAATGACGGCCTCAAGGCAGTTGAAGTATGCGGGTTGCGAACTCCCGCCCCGTCGCACGCCTAATTTTCCGGGACGGGGGTGTCATTTCCGGAACTCTCAATTACCAAACGCTTTTGATTGTCATTAGTAACTTCATCGAGTCATCCTCATATCTTTGTGTGATACTGTGTACAAAGGACCGCCATTTGAATGTATGAAATAATCAAAGCGATTTCCCCGGGTCAGGTCATTCTGGACCTCGGCAGCCAATATGGAAGTTTCCCGCAAGCAAGCACGAATGGCACCGTTGTCCGTTTGGACCGCAACATTCAGAATGTTGGCCTTCCAAGCAATTTCATTTGCGCTGATGCCGCACAGCTCCCAATCCGCAATAGCAGCGTTAGCTTCGTGGTCGCAAACCACAGCCTCGAACACTTTGATCGGTTGGCTGATTGCCTTAAAGAAATTGGACGTGTAATAGAATCCAGTGGTGCGCTATTTGTTGCAATCCCAGATGCATCTACCTTCACTGATAAACTCTATCGTTGGCTCAGCAATGGTGGCGGTCACATCAACGCCTTCACTAATCCTGGTCAGTTGGTAAACTCAATTGAACAGGCAACTGGCCTGCCCCACGTCGCCACAAAGACTTTATATTCCTCGCTTTGCT
The DNA here is from genome assembly GCA_038220135.1 of Bryobacterales bacterium. Lineage (GTDB taxonomy): Bacteria > Acidobacteriota > Terriglobia > Bryobacterales > Bryobacteraceae > JANXSF01. The sequence goes on from JBBRJC010000106.1 coordinate 8,536, forward strand.
TTCTCAATCGTCGGAATTCCCCCACTCCCAGACCACGCCGCCAGTTGTTAATCGGCGGCGGTTCCGATCTCTCGCTCCTCAGCTATACGTGGCTCTCGCGAAGGCTCGACCGTATCTTCAATTTACGAACAAGCGTCTATGGCTGGGCTTTCTACTTCGGAAGCAACTGGCCCGCACTTGACTTAGCGACATTTCACAACGTATGCATCCGTTGCGGGAGCGCCACTCCGTCGGCAAGTCTGACATTGGAGAAAACATGGTTCGGAATTGAAAAATATCACTGCGTATTCTGCGGTTCAATCAACACATACTGCAACGATTCGCCTTAAAAACAAACGAACAAACGAAGCCAATTCCACACTTCCCCCAACCAAACAATGGGAGTCACAGGCCAGTCCCACCTCAATCTCCAGCATTTTGAACTTCTTACAAAACCCCATGTGCAGCCCACTCCGCGCCCATGCGTAAATGTAAGCCAAGAAGAGTAACCGCTGCGCAGCGTTCTTCCCAAAACAAAAGCCCTCAGCCATAAAAAGTTGAGAGCTCTCGGATCGATTCGAGTTTTACTATGTCAGCCGGTCATTCACACCGACCACCTGGAACGCTTCCACGGTTGGGGAACCGAAAAAGCGAGATGGTGATACCAGCAAGGCTGCTTTGGCGGGCAGTCTGAAGGGAGAAGTGTGC
>JBBRJC010000107.1:0-9171 GCA_038220135.1 Bryobacterales bacterium
CGATCTGACCAGTGGGCTTTATGACGAAATTGCAGTATTTCGGCACCACCGGCAAGCATGGCTTCAGCGGCTGCCTCTAAAGTGACACCGCAACGCTGCAACGCGTCGGTGGACAAGATTGGATATAGGCGAGGGAGTTTCATTTCAGATGCCTGTCCATCCATTCTGCCGTGCGGCGGTAGGCGTCAATAAGGGTCTCATCCCTGACGAAAGCGTGGTCTTCCTGAGGGTAGAAAATCTCATCAAAACGCTTGCCCTCCTGAATCATTTTCTCGGTCAGTTGCACGGCGTCTTGAAAGAGAACATTGGAATCGCCCATGCCGTGAACAACCAGCAAATTGTCCTTCAGGTTTTGCGAAAAATGTATTGGAGAACTGCGCCGGAACGCCTCCGGATTCTCTTTTGGCGTGGTCAGACGTTGTCGCGTATACCCGTCATTGTAATTTTCCCAGTCATTCACGGCAGCCCAACCAGCACCCGCTTTGATCACGCCCGGCCGTTGAAACAGCACCATATTGGTCATAAAGCCGCCATAACTGACGCCCCACATTCCCAAACGATTCATGTCAATATTGCCCAGTTTGCGCAGATAATCCACACCGCCCATGACATCGTCTAAATCTTTGCCGCCCATGTGCAGGTAAATATCGGTGCGCCAATCACGCCCATAGCCTGTGGATCCGCGGTAGTCGATATCCATAATTACGTAGCCCTTGTTGGCCATGTAATTGTTGAATACGAAACGGATTTCATCGTAGCTGCCCCATTGCTTCAGCACGCTTGACGCGATGCCGGCACCGTGAACGAAGAACATGCAGGGCCACTGCTTGCCACTTTTATCGTCGGGGTTGTAGCCGGGGGGCAGCAAGATTTTCGCGGCTACTTTCTTGCCATCGCCGGGGGAAGGGAAGTCAATAAACTTCGTTTCCGGCCAGGCGTAGGATGCAAAGCTCTTTTGCACGGAATCGGTGACGCGATCACCGTCTACGAAGAGATCAAATGGATGCTTCAAATCGGCCTTCATCCAGGCAATGTGCCGGCCTGATTCGCTAACCACGCCGACGTTGATTCCAGCCGTTTGCGAAAGCTGCTTTTTGTTCGATCCATCTGGGGATATGCTGTAGCAGTGACGTTCCGAGGGGCCACCGCCGTCTGTTGAGGAATAGTAAATTGTGTCCCCGATCCATTGCGGCGGGTAAGCGAAACGTTCGTGGTTAATATCGAAATCGCCTTTGGTTATTTGCTCCGGCTTGCCGCCTTCTATGGCGATACGAAACAGGTGATGAAAACCATTGCTGTCGTCAGAAACCAAGAGGTATTTGGAATCGGGTGCCCATTGAAATTCCCAACTTTCCACCCAACGGTCGTCAGTAAATTCAGCGATGTTTTTGGCCTTGCGCGACGCGGCATCCCACAAAACAATTTGCTTCTTTTTTGAGTTGGTGGAGACACTGGCGCTGGCCAGCCATTTGCCGTTGGGTGACCAGATGGGCATTGCACTGCCGCGAGCCATACGCGTGTCTGGCAAAGCATCAAGCTGTTGCGGTTTGCCGCCTTCAGCGGAGACGATAAACCAAACGCCGCCCGCCGATTCATCCCCAACCACATCGCGTTGAAATGGGGCTGCGGTAACAAATTTTCCAGAATAGTTTGGTAATACTTGGGTGCGGGAAGTGCGCGGCGAAGAATAGACAATCTGCTTGCCGTCTTTCGACCATTCATAGCCCGAGGCACCGCCGTCGCTAACCTGCACCAGCCGCCCATCGCTGAGCGATTGCACAAAGATCTCGCGGTCGCGGGCAAACGAAATTCGCGAGCCATCCGGGGAGAATCGAACATTTCCTTCAGCACCTTTTGTGTGGGTGAAGCGCACGGGCGGTTTGGCCCCTTGGGTGTCAACAAAAAAAATGTCCCCCAGATAGCTGAATACAACACGCGCGCCATCGGGTGAGACGTCGAATGCTGCAAGTCCGGCGGAGGGAATGCGATGCTGCTTAATCAGGGGGTCGACGGTGTCGTCGCCATCGGCTCTCAGCGGTTCGAGGTCAGTAAGACGAGTGCGTTTCTTGGTTGCCGGATCGAAGCTGTAAAGGTCCATGAACCGGCCGCCGCGTTCGTTCCAAAGGAAAACCAGCTCGTCGGTTTTTTTAGCCCAAGTGGGTGACGCTGGCCTCGTTCCCCATAAAAAGGGGCGCGTGTAAAGTGTTTCCAGATTCCATTCAGCAGCAATGCTGACGCAGGCGAGTGAGAAGAAAAGTGTTGGGAACCTCATATAGCAGTTTCCGTCATGATACCGTGGATTTGATGAATCTACACATCAAGTCGCAGGGCGAGGCCCCTGGCGTTTACGAAATCGCTCGCCGCGGACGCGAGATGAAATACCTCTCTTTTACCATTGTTCAACTCGGTGGCGAACTCCTCGATCATACCTTTGAGACCGGTGACGAAGAAGTGTCGCTGGATTTCTACACAGGCCCGGTGCGTGTTGAAGTGACTGGACCTAACGGCAATCTGTCAGTGGACGTGCCGGCCCGCGCCTCCATTGGTGATGGACATTCGATGCTGTACGCGCCGATGGGTTCCACCGTGAAGCTGACGTCGTTAAACGGCAGCGCGCGCATCACAATTGGCGGTGCAGAAGGCAAAGCTGGCGTGGCACCGAAGTACGTGCACGGAGCAGAGGTGATGTCGAAGTCGGTGGGTAAGGATAACTTCACCCGAGATGTTCATACGCACATTGCCGACAATATTGATGCGGCGCACCTGATTTGTGGTGAGACGATCAATCGGCCGGGTGGCTGGTCCAGTTGCCCTCCGCATAAGCATGATGAACTGAAGCCCCCTTCGGAAGTGCCGATGGAGGAGATTTACTATTTCGAATTCGAGCCCAGGCAGGGGTTTGGATTTATGCGCGTTTACACCGATCCCGCCGATGCGGCACCTTTCGACAATGCCTATCCGGTGCAGCATGGCGACGTGGTTCTAATTCCGCGCGGGTATCATCCGGTTGTGGCTTGCCCTGGTTACACGCTCAACTACACTTGGGTGCTTGGCGGGCAAGGCCGGAGGTATGGTGCCTGGGCCGACGATCCGAAGCATAGTTGGATTAAGGGCTAACAAACATAGCAAAGGGAATCTCTGCTAAATCATCGATTCAGCAGGATTCCCTTTATTGTGCGCGAATTACTTCTTAAACTACCACTTGCCAACAATGGGCATTTGTCCGGCACCACCGAAGAAAATCACTTTGTCTGTGGGCGGATCCCACGTGAAGTTCCCGTTTACGTCCAGCACCCATTGGCCATCTTTATAAGCGCCAACTTTTGAGGTGCCTGTGCCACTCCAATCTCCAACCATCGGTGTGTATCCTGGTCCGCCAAAGAAAATCAGCTTGTCGGTGCCCGCGCCATCCCAACCGAAATTGCCATTGAAGTCCAACAGCCACGTTCCATTTTGATGTGCGCCGATAGCCGTCGCGCCAAACCCTTGCCAATCCCCGACGACAGGCGTATATCCAGGGCCACCAAAAAATAGCAGTTTGTCTGTATCCGCGCCGTCCCAAGCAAAGTTCCCGTTGTAGTCCAGCAACCATGTGCCGTTTTGGTGAACTCCGATTTTGGTTGACCCTGTGGCACTCCAATCACCAAGCACCGGTTCATAGCCCGGTCCGCCGAAGTAGATCAATTTGTCGGTGGCTGGGCCATCCCAGTCAAAGTTTCCATTAAAGTCGATCAACCAGGTTCCGTTCTGATGTACTGCTATCTTGGACGTGCCTGACCCATTCCAATCACCTACAAAAGGCAAATAACCGGGGCCACCGAAGTAAATCAATTTGTCGATAACCGGGCCGTCCCAAACGCCGTTGCCGTTGAAGTCGAGCTGCCATGTACCGTCAATGTATAGCCCGATCTTTGTCTTGCCATCGCCGTTCCAATCTCCGTAAACCGGAATCTCACCGGGGCGTCCAAGGCTCCAATAGGTCAAGCGGTCTATGGTGGTGCCATCCCACTGGAAATTACCATTCAGATCCTGAACCCAAAGTCCTGCGCTGTAGGCACCTACTTTTCCGGAAATCCAACCAGCCTGATTGACGGTGAACGTAAGTCCGGCAATTGTGAAGGTCCCTGTGCGGGCGGCTGTTGAAACGTTGGCCTGCACAAAATATCGGATCACTCCATTGCCCGTACCCGACCCGCTACCGGGTTGCAACCAGGAATTATTGCTGGTTTCGGTCCAAGCGCAACCTGCTGTTGCGAGCACGCTTAAGAAAGCGGAAGACGCGGCCGGCCCAACGTTCACCGATGATGTACCTAGCCCATAGGTGCAGCCGTCGTTTCTTGTGACGGGCTTTGACTGACGCGTGTGGGTGGCAACAGTGTAGCTTGCCTTTGCCAGCGGATCGGAAGCAACAACCACTGCCACGCCGTATGGAGATTGCAGACCGGAAGACGCATCGGCGCGTTCCACAACAAACAATTTGTCACCAGCGGCGTTCCAGAAAAGATATTCACCATGACCGCTAAATTGCGCAGATCCGACAAAGAAGATGGGCAACTGCAGGCTTGCCTTGACGCTGAGCAATTCATCATCGTAGATCTGCACTTCAGTATCAGCCGAAGCGCCTGCAATGACAGCAGTTGTCTTGTTGGAAGCAGAATTAGATGCCGAAGTGATTTGTGCCGCAGCAGAAAGCGAACCTATATATTGCGCTTCATTTCCCGCATCTTCAGGTGTCCGGTAGACTTGTCCACAGGATGTGAGAAGTTTGGTGCCATCTTCAGTAATCCACAGATCGCTACAACCAGCGGCTTGTTTTGACGCAGTATAAAAGGAGTTGCCAGCAGGACGAAGCTTGGGAACACGTCCGCTATAAACGGCAGACGAAGGCTGAATCCTTCCGCTGCTCAAATCGAGGGAAAATACCTTCGATGCTGTCCGCGAAGAAAACAGGTAAACATTTCCATAGTCTGAAAGCACGGTGGCCTTAGCATCAATACCGGTTTCAATAACACGCTCCACAGCAAGGGTACGCAAATTTACGTAAGAGATCCAGCCGTCGTGTCCGACTGCGGCATAGCCGCCCCCTGAACGCACAGATAGCGACATCGGTTTAATTGCGAGAGATATGCTTTGATCTGTGTCGGTTATTGGATCGTAGATATGCAACTCGTCTGGATTGGTGGAAACAAACACGACGCGATCTAGAGATTTGTCATAGCTGGCATCAACAATGCTGTACGCAATACGGCGCAATGAGGTTGAACTTGACTCAGCATCCTGCCGGACCACAATCGAAATGCCGCCGACTGTGAGGGTTCCGGTTCGTGCCGAAACTCCCGCGTTGGGGCGAGCCAGATATGTGAGGCTGCTATTGCCATTGCTTATGCCACCTGCAACAACCTCAAGCCAGGGAGAATCGCTGGTCACTTGAAAGCGGCACGATTCATCGGCTGCAATGTTTACGGTGCCGAATGAGCCTGACGAGATTACTGATGTGGCGGCAGTGCTAAACGAAGCGCCACATGCCATGGGGTCTGCTGTTGGAAATGTTGTCACGCCAAATCCGAGTCGGGCGAATTCCGTGATTACGTAAATACTGTCAGCTGCTTTGTTGAAGAAGACCCATCGGCCTTGTGCGTTTTTTGAAAGCTGAAGCCTTCCGGTTGGCTTCAAATAAGTGCTGTCAAATAGGTGCACCGTATTGTCTGAGGCTGCATTCGAGATCAGCGCCACAGTGTTGATAGCCTCCGACTCCGCCAAACTCCTGATTCCGTTGACACCCTGAATCGTAGTCAAATATCGTTTATTTACTGAAGATGTACCATTGAACACAGCCGCACATCCGTCATATAGACGTGACGCATCTGGGGAAGACCAGAATTTTCCGCATTTGGAATCGCCAGGCGCAAGGCGCGCATTGGGAAATTTGGCGGATTCGATTTGTTCGGAACTCGCCAACGTCTTTTCAACGGCAGCTGATTGCAGGTTCACATAGGAAATGAAGCCATCATGGGCCACTGCGGCATATCGGCCATCGGCGCTCAGAGAAATTGAAAGCGGTGCTTTTGCGAGTGTGACTGTTGACTCGTTTTGCGTTGCCGCGTCATAGATGTGGAGCTGATTCGGTGCCGTCGAAATCATAATGATTCGATCGAGCGCAGCAGAATAGTCAGCATCTAAAGGTCTGAATGAGAGGCCATTGGTTTGCGCGAAGCTGGTTATGCAAAACATGGTTGCCAGAGCGAGTTGAATGGTGGCCGGTCGCAGCGATAGTTGGGAACTGGGGAAGATTTTAGATTTTGTCATTTTGTTCTCAAGCTACCATTTACCCACAATAGGGGTCGGTCCTGCACCTGTAAACAGAATAACTTTACAGAACTCTGGGTCTATTGTGTGGTACTGGTACCAAACGGATAGCTAACTCAGCCAAACTGCTAATCGATTTTGCGAGGCTTGTAGATACCGAAAAATGTCTCCGGGCGGAGCTTTCCAGCATCCAAATTGTGGACATCCAGTTCCCAAATCCAGTTCAGAAACGCTGCATCCATAGGTATGCGCAAATCGAAATTGGGCCCGTACATAGTGTCAAAGAATCGGCGGCATATGCCGAAATATGGGACAAACACTTCTGTTGTGAACGCTTCATCAAGCACCGGAAGAATATCTTCAGAGCGGATGCACTCCATGCCGGACTCCGCAGTGTTCAGTTCCCAGATCTCCTGATCCGTCCGCAATTCGCCGTACGCAGTGTGATTGATGCGATAGCGTTCCGGAAGGCTCTTCCAGATGGCGCGAACGATTTGACGAGTTTCGGGCCACATGAGATATCCGTTGCGGCTCACCACATCGATGGTGATCAACACCCCTTCTGGCTTCAGCGACTGCCGCATTTGCCCGGCCAATTTTTCCAGAGCGATTACATGATGCAACGAAGCATGACAAAAAATGACATCGAAGGCATTGGGTTCAAGCTGCGCTGTATTCAAGTCCATCTGCTGGAATTCGACCTGCAGCCCTTCTTTGAGGGCACGCTCCCGCCCCATATTAAGAAGATCTTCATTTAGATCGGCACAAACGATGGTTGCATCGGGCACCTGCCTTGCGATGTCCAATTCAATGCCGCCAGGACCGGAACCGAGAGAAAGCATTCGGGAGCCCTTCTTAGATCGAAGACGCGCCACCACATGGCCAATCTGGTCGTTGCCTGAGCGTTGCCTTACCCGCTGCGATGCACGTGCTTCAATTGTTGCCCAGGCAGAGGGAACCCACTGGGTAAGCGTTTCGGCACTCGAACTTCCATCGGGGTTCGAGGCGTTGAATATTCGAGTGTAATGCTCCATCTCTGCGCGAGCATGCTCATCATATTCGGTAGTTCCGGGTTGAAGCCTTGCGTTGACGTCGGTTTCCATTTAGCCTCTTACGGATTTCAATTTTCACTCAGAATTCTAAAGATGAGGGGCAGGGAACGGCCAACCTCATTTACCAGCCTAACTTCAACATCTCTCGGTTCAACAAGCAGTTCGTCAGGAACATTGGCCGAGAGCATGGTTGCGGATCCATAAAATGTTGCCAATATCGATCCGCCGAACTGGATGTAGGTATCAGGAGTGACGTTACCACATTCAACCGCCAAAGCATTGGAACCATCCGGTTGAGGATTGATTTTCTGCCCCGTGTATATTGTATCGGGAAACAGGCGCAGCAGCAGGGGATCATTGGGCGGTTCAACGGCCTTAACCTCGTCGAAGCTTTGCACCATATCAGCCACGCGCAGGCGGGGTTCTTCAGCCAGACTTCGCACACCAGGACGATGTTTATGGAACTCCCACTTTACGCCCCACTTTTGTTCAAACCGTTTTCTATTGGCGTTGAAAATCCGGTGATTTTCATCATCGCTCAACTGACTAAAAGATCCGTTTCCAAAATGATGAATAAAGCAATCTTCGGCTGTTACGATGCGGAAACCTGCATTGCGAATTCGAATGCAAAAATCGTCATCCTCGAACATTCCCAATTCGAACCGCTCATCAAGAACACCAACTTGCGTCCAAAGTTTACGCGAAAGGACCGCGCAAAGTAATGGCGCAACCGTTAATTCATAAGTCTCAGCCCTGTGCTCGAGAGCCAGATTCTCGCTGAATGTTTTTAGGCCCGTCAAATTGCGGTAATCCCAATTGACTTTGGTTTCGTTGCCCGAGAAGTTTGTAACCGGGGCCGACATTCCGATAGTTGGATCGCGCAGAAGTGGGCCAAGCAGGCGCCCGATCCATCCTCGGGTAACGATAACATCGGGGTTGAGGAACATCACATACTCACCCTTGCACATTTCAGCTGCAAGATTATTGCCACCGGCAAACCCCAGATTCGTAGCGCTGGCATGCACCTTAAATCTGGCGTCCTGCCTGGAAAATTCCATTAATTGGGAAACTGTGTCGTCGGTGGAACAATTATCAACACAGATTACTTCAAAGTTGGGATAGGTTGCTTCGCGCAGGATTGATTCGGCGAAGGGACGAATGAAGATACTGGAATTGTAAGTAACAACGAGGATTGAAACAAGCGGGAATTTCCGGGCTAAAGCGCGGTCCACCAGCCCTGCCCGTTGATTCCAATTATTTTCGCGAGCGAAATGGTGACGCTGCTCTTTAAGCGTGGCATTTTCACCTTCGTTCAACGCCCTGTCAATCGACGATGCATACTCGGCGGCTCCCGCAGCCAGATACAGCAGGTGCTGATGCGGAAGAAGTTCCGGCATCGGTGTTGCGACGACTGGCTTACCTTGGCAAAGATATTCGTAAAACTTCACGGGGTCAACCGCTTTGGTTAATGTGTTAATACGAAATGGAATTAAACAAACGTCGAATTCCGACAGGTAACCGGGTAATTCGCGATAGTTCTTTTCACCTAGAAATTTAACGTTCGGCAGTTGTTGCAATGGGCCGATATCAACCTTATGAACGGCCCCAATCAGAATGAAGGTGTAAGCTGGCCGGGACTTGGCCCCTTGGGTCAACAATTCAAGATCAAACCAAGTGGAAATCGCGCCATAATAGCCAATGATAGGCTTGGAATGAGCAGTCAAGTGGCGTGTTCCGGTGGGAACAGTTTGGAAGAAGTTGTAATCAGCACCGTTTGGTACCAGAATTGGGACCGGAACATTACTGGCGTAGC
>JBBRJC010000108.1:0-9157 GCA_038220135.1 Bryobacterales bacterium
AATGGCCACAAACACAGAACAACAGCCTTGGCAACCAGAAACCCCATTTCTAAATGAAACGCTGGGGGAAGTACGCCCGGACGGGACATCGATGGAGTTTCAACCACAGCTTTTCGAGAGTCCCTTTGCTGGTGAACATCCGTTTCTTCGTGAAACAGAAGGGGATCATGAATCCGTCTCCCCGGAACTGGAATTTCTGGCAGAAATGGAACAGCAACTCCACGATCCTGAGTTTGAACAAGCGGTAGAACGATTCTCCCTTGAAGTTGTAGGAGTCTACGAATCGCAATACCAAATGTTCGGAGGTGGGCCGGAGTTTGAATCTGAAGCTATGGAGGCTACATCGGATCGCTTCTCTCCAGCGTTTCGAGAATTGGAAAGTGCTCTCGACCGGGTTTCGCGGGAAGCAGGTAATCGTGATGTCTTTGAAATAGAGCCAGAAACCATCGACCGCCTGTTTGAACAAGCCAAACCCACTGGTGAAAACTATGGTGAATACGAATACCTTTTTGAGGCCTTCTATGAAAAAGCACGACGGTCGGCAAAGGCTGCTCGCGGCGCTGGTGGAAAGGCTAAGAAAAAGGGTGCACGAGGCATCAAAGGCAAGATCCTCGGCAAAGTCCTCAACATATTAAAGAGGATCTTTCGAGCCATCTTGAAATTCGTACTCAAGAAGGCTATCAGCAAGCTGCCGCCTAATCTGCGGCGTGCAGCAATTCGATTAAAGCAAAGGTTATTGGGTGGTTCAGCTGCACGTACGCCGCGAGACCCAATGGAAGATCCTTCCGAAGATTCAGGAGAACCTGATGGCGATTACGGCGAACCCAGCGCACCTATGTCTGATGCATCCATGGATCCAGACGAAGGCACCGGGGACGCTGGTGGCGACGTGTCACAAATCACCGAAGAAGCCGACGCCTCGATCACCGCATCCTTGTTCGAATTGGAAGACTCATTTGAAGCCGAGTTTCAGCCTGAGAACTGGGCAGCGTTTTCCATCCACGAATCCGAACCCTCCTTGGCCCAAGCCCGGGATCAGTTCCTAGAAGCTTTGGCGAGTGCAAAATCAGGGGAAGATCTGGCCCCGCATGTTGAGAACTTCCTGCCGGCGATTCTTCCTGCTTTGAAACTTGCTGGCAAATTTGGTCTTAAAAAGATTCTCAGTAAATCCCTCGGCAAGATGATTGGAAAGTTCATTCAAGGGATAGTCGGACAGCAGGTCGCGCTACCACTTGGCGGAGCGATAGCCAAGCAGGGACTGAGCATGCTTGGGATGGAAGCATACCAGGTTGGCGAATCGTTCCCGGTGCATTCATTAATTGCTCAAACCGTTGAAGGCACTGTTCAGCGGTTGGCTGAAACCGTTGAACGTTTGGGGTTGGAAGAGAGAGATTTGGAAAATCATTCGCTGTTCGAGGCGCTTGCAGTGCAATCGTTCGAGCGTGCCGCCGCTGAAAACTGGCCAGGACGTATGCTACGCCCCGAAGTCCGCGAATCTTCAGATCCAAATGCAATGTGGGTGCTCGCTCCAGAAAAGGGGAAGAAGTATTACAAACGAGGTCCAAAGCGAAAGGTAACGATAGACCCGGCCACAGCAGACCAGATTCAAGTGTTCGGTGGAAAGACACTTGGCCAGTTTCTCTTTGTTGAAAAAGGAATGGAACGTAAACCAATTGAAGTAGTAATGCATCTTTATGGAGCTATTCCCGGCACGTGGCTAAGTTATGTCTCACTCTACGAAAAAGATGTGCCTGGCCTGGGCAGCGCCAAGCAAGAGGCATGGAGCCAGATTCATCCACTCACTACCGAAGCGGCAGGTAGTTTATTGGGTTCTTCTGGGTTGGGGCGAACTTTCGCAGTTAAGTGGATGACCTCTCCAAACATGGTGCAAATTGGTTTGCGATATTACTACCTGGAAATTCTTGCAGCAAAGGCCAATGCAAATCCAAAGGTGCAACAACCAAGCCAAATCAATACGGTTGTGGATTGTCAGAACAATAAGATCATTGTTTCCTTGTTTTTGGCGGAGCCTCAAGCGCAGCGTGTCGCAGGCAGCTTCAGAGCAGGCAAAACTGGAGGCGTCATCTTCCAGGCCATCACAACCATTTTGGATGCAGCCGCACAAAATGCAGCGGATGGCAAAGGCAAACACATCAAGATAATTCCGAAGACACAACAATTCTTCAAACGCAAGAATCGGCCCATGTTGCGGTTAGTCATGCAATGGTTCCGCAAGCGGCTTTTCAAATGGCTGGGGCGCGTAGTGGTTAAGCTCGTAGAACGCGAAATGGATGCGTTTCAAAAGGATTTCATGAGGGCAGCCGACGATCCGGCCTGGGGCGTTACTGTTCGCATTGAATTAAACAATCCTCCGGCTATGGAAGCAATTTGTGCTGCGCTGTCAGGCAAATTGAAATTGCCGCCGATGGGTGCTGTTGAAATCCCCAATGCACGCTGGACCATTATTGCGGGGCTGAAAAATGAGTGAAATTGCAACAATGGACTCCATCCGTCAACTGGCTCATTGGGAATCAGCAGTGCGCCGGCTTTCGGCGCTCGACGATCTTGCTTCACCGCAAGCCTGGGCGGGCCTTGAAAACTATTTGGGCGTCGCTTTGCGCCGTTCGTTGGGCGATGCCGTTGATCGATTAAAGCACAGTCTGGCCAGAGTTCGACCCATGCTTGATACCAATCAGAGTGATGCGCAAACGGAGATCTTCAAATTTCGGACTCAGTATACCCGCGTAGAAAGTGTGCTTGATTTTTTTGTCAATGCCATGAATACGCGCAGCTCCCCACAAATGGGTTCGTTACTATCAACCTGCGACTGGCTTGCGTCCGAATCAATGTCGCGTACTCTAGTACCGCTGGGATTCAGTCGTCCCCCGGTTCTTGTTTATGTTGAAAAAGGTCTGGGGGCATCGATCCTGAAAGCAGGTATGCGGCTCTGGGATGGCGCAACAGACAATCCTGCGGCAGCTATCAAAGTAACCTTCCATAACCTGCTTCGGCCAACAGCATTGATTCATGAAGCGGGGCATCAGGTAGCCCACTTATTAGGTTGGGTTCCAGAACTGGCCCAACAACTGGAAGCGGTTGCACCATTCAATCACAAAGAAACGTGGGCTGCCTGGGCTTCCGAAATCGCCGCCGACGCCTATGCGTTCGTCAATACCGGATATGCATCTGTCTTGGCTCTAACGGATGTGATCGATGGAGGGGCAGAGGCGGTCTACCACATGGAAGAAGGCGATTCTCATCCGGTTCCATGGCTGCGCGTCCTGCTTGGCGTGGCGATGTGCCGAGTCAGTTTCGGACCTGGTCCGTGGGATGAATTCGCCATTCGATGGACAAAGCGATACCCGATAAAAGACGGCTTACTTGCTGATTCTATAGATGCAATGGATGCCATTGCCAAGGATGTACTACAGCGCACGTACAAGGCTTTTGGAGGCCGTGCTTTGGTGAGGTGGATCGATCCAGAAGCGGTTTCGCCGCGCGCTCTTTGGCAATTGGAGCGAGAGGCCGGCGCGGCACTCCATATCTCACCTTATTGGGCGAGACAGGGGCTGCGGATCGTGGCTTTATCTGGTTATCGCATCGGAGTAGAACCGTTTCGCGCCGGGGAACTCCTCCAACAACAACAGAAATGGATGACGGGGGCGGCAAACGCTCTCAAAAATTAGACAAAAGGAAAATATCATGGCAGACAACATTGCAGTTCCAAAACCGACACCAGCAGAACAGGCCGCATTAGCCATTAGTCAGGCTTTTTGCCGCTTGCCATACCCGCCTCCGCAAAGTTGCGAAGCAGAAATAGTTAGAAATCATTGGACCGCTTTGAACAACGGCCGCGCAATCCTTAAATGCTTTGGCGCGCAATATGCCAAAAGTATCGAAGGGCAGCTCAACCACCCTCGATTTCCATTCGACTCCACCAAGTGCCCGCAGACAACGAGCCCAATTCCGCCCAAGGACGATTGCAAATGAAACCACTATCTTTACTAGTTGTACTACTGACAGCGGCTACGCTTCAAGGCAATACAATTACAGACACGGACCGGCCTGCGTTTATGGCGCAGGGCTCCAACTGGACTGTTCTCGATTTCGAACAACAACCAACACTACTGAGTCAAACCGCAGCCGGGCTGACGATCAACGGCATGAACATGGTGGGGATCATTGAAAATGTTTGCAATCTGTGCCCTCCAACAATTGCCTACTACTTGGAAACTTTTAATCTTGCTCCCCTAATTTCGGGCAATTTGTTGCTATCCGCTTACTCGTCTTCTGATGGACTTCCTCCGGCAACCTCCACCGACCAGAAACGGGGACGAACCGTTTTCACGCCGACGCTACCAACCTATACATTGGGTTTCGATTATATAGCCTATGAACCTACTCGTGCTGGAGATCCGCCAGTGCAGTTCAGCGTCACGCTTTCCGATGGCTACCTCTACAATGGATCCAGCGATAAGTTACCGCAATTTCTTGGTTTCATTTCTAGTTCGCCGATTATGTAGGCACGCGTCGATATAGCTCCTCCTTCCTCTGTTTTAACGGGCTATCATACGACTCGTCTCAGCTTCGACAACGTGACGTTCATCCCCGGGTCGGCAACACCCGAACCCGAAAGTTACGCCTTGACCTTGGCTGGATTGATGGCGCTCGGTCTCGTCAAGAATCGTATGAGTTTGCGACAAACTAATCACTCACGGAGAATTTTATGAGCATCTTTCACAGCCTCAACCTCGGCGATGCACTCTTCAATTGGCAGCCAGATGCCGTTCAGACTTACATTGATTCGGTTTGGGAAAACGGTTCCCAGGCATGGCCAGCGAGCGTGACCAGCCTGGCAACAAAGCCTCCGCCGAATAATGCAACAATAAGCCTTTCTTGGGAACATCTCATCTATGCCTACCTCGTCGAAAATTCATTAGCGTACGAGATCTTCGGCAAGGTGATCCGTGAATACGTTTCCGGCGAAACTCTTGGCCCACCCGACCCCCAGACGGCCAACTGGTTACGGCTCACCGAAGCTCTGTTCTATCGTCATCCAGCGGCAACACTCAGTTATGCCGTAGAAAGCGAACTACGTCCGGACCATCGCGCGGTCCGGCGAAATGCCTACTATCGAATGTTTGGCATCGATCTCAATCACGGTGGTGCGGATCAACAGCCATACCCATATACGAGGCCCGCATCTTCCAATCGCGACTTTGTATCTGTGCTGGAAGAATTGCTGCGCGAATTATGGGTTGCTATAGCCAATTTGAGGAACACAAGTGGCGCAAATCCAACTGACGATGCTCGGATCGGGGAGAAAGCTCTTCAGCTTCAAGACATGTTGTTGCTTCGACGGCAGGGTTTGATGCTGATAAGAGAAGAGTTCTTCTCCGTGGTCACGATGGGATGGTTTGAGTATTCGCTCGACTTTGCTTCCACCATCGTGACTTCATTGAACGCGGACGCTCCATCACCTGCTACCCGGTTGGCCAAAATTGCCCACCGAGTTCAAATGCCAATTCCGCGCTTTGCCCATGAATATTTGCGCATGGCCGGTCCACTCTCAAGATTGATTCAGTTGATAGAGTCGGCTCCGCCGTGGACAACCGGCGGTGCGCAAGCACTCTATCAGGCACCGATTCAAGCAGATGTCTTGACAGTGATTGACAATTGGTCTCGCTCGACTGGCAGAGACCTGAAGTCAATGCGAGTACTTGCAATCCACTAAACTTTGCTTCGGGTTTTAGGATCGGCTCCTGGAGCCCGAGGCCGAATCGTACTCATACTCAACTAAACCGGCTCCAACGGACTCACCAATTGTTGATTGTACAGATCAGCATATATACCACCGGCCGCAAGCAACTCCGCATGCGTCCCTTGCTCTGCAATCTGAGAATTATCTATGACGAAAATTACGTCTGCCTTCATAATAGTTGCCAGATGATGGGCAATCACGATGCAGGTTCTATCTGCCATCAGCCGGCCAAGAGCTTCAAACACCGCTTGCTCTGAGGCCGCGTCGAGCCCGGAAGTTGGCTCATCCAGCATCAGAATTGGAGAATTGCGGATAATGGCTCGTGCAATTGCGACTCGTTGCCGTTGGCCGCCTGATAGGGAAACGCCCCGTTCCCCAACCATCGTGTCATACCCATCCGGCATCTTTTCGATGAATTCATCGGCATTCGCCAATTTTGCCGCTTCGATGATTTCTTCACGATTTGCCTCCGGCTTTCCGTAAGCAATGTTCTGCCAAATGGGAACGTGGAAAAGCACTGTATCCTGCAACACAAAGCTCATCTGTTCTCTCAGCGATTGCAGTGTGTATTGGCGAATGTCGGTTCCATCGATCTTTACGACTCCAGAAGTTGGATCGTAAAAACGCGGAATAAGGCTCATAATGGTCGACTTGCCAGCGCCACTGGGTCCAACAAAAGCGGCTATTTTTCCCGGCTCAATCTTTAAACTGATGCCTTTCAAAATTGGATTGTCCGCGCTGTAACTGAACGATACGTCAGTGAATTCGATGGCCGCCCTAAATGGCTCGGCACGCTTGGCATGGGGCATGTCACGGACCCGGCTAACCGTGCTCAAGACTTCCTGAATGCGTTCATAGCTTACAGAAGCCTTAGAAATGGTATCGCCCATTTTCGACATCTCGCGCATCGGTTTGTACATTTTGCCGAGATAGGCAAGGAAGATAATCAGGTCTCCAGTGCTTAGTTCTCCATCGAGTGCAAGCCGCGCTCCGTAGCCTAAAACAAGACATGTACCGATGGCCGCACAAACCTCGACAATCGGCGACAGTTTAGCTTTCAGCGATCGCGCCTGCAACGCCGCTTCCACATTCTCCAGGCTCTGCTCCTCGAATCGCTGCTGTTCGTAATCTTCCCGCGAAAATGCCTTTACCACTCGAATCGAAGAGAACACTTCCTGCACGATGTTGACCAGTTCGCTCTCTTTCTGCCTCACCGCGCGCGACGCTTTTTTAATGCGCTTGGTAAAGAAAAACACAATCGCAAAAAGCGCCGGAACGATGGAGAGCGCGATCAACGCGAATCGCCAATTGTAATAGAACATCACCGCAACCATGCCAATCAAGGTGAGTGCATTGACAAGCATCCCTAGCAAAGTGGTAGTGATGAAATCCTGAACTGCTTCAATATCGCTGGTCACTCTGCCGATCAGATCACCAGTTCTCTTTTCGTCATGTTCTGCCAGCGATAGGTGATGGATGTGCTGATACAGAGTGCGCCGCAGGTCGTGCATCACCCATTGGCCAACGCTTGTGGTGAGGTATTTTTCCGTATAGGAACTGATTGCACCAACAATGGCAATCACCGCAACTGCCAGCACCGCGAAGTTCAATATCGCAAGGTCGTTTTGTCCGGCGATGCTATCGACAAACCCTGCCAGCCATGCCGGCAACGGTTTGGACTGCAGCAGGTTATCAATGATGATTTTGAGAGGCCAGGGTTCCAGCAAGTCAGTGAGAGTTTCGCCGATCACCGCCACTAGCGCCAGGCTCAACACTTTCCAATGGGGCCGCAACAACTCAACCATCTGCCACCAGTTGGTTTTTACTGGCGGTGTAGTTCCAGACGCACGCTCACTATCTGTGTTTTCCACGCATCCTAATGTAGCAATTTGCGGACCAAAGATCGAGTTGTTTTCAGCTCGCTACTCAATAGCCCATCAGCCGCATTCGCTCTTCAATAATTGCGCCATACTGATCCATTCGGGTTGGTTTGCGACGCCTCGGAGAGGGTACGCATGCCGCAAGTCTCGCCGACTGATCGCGACTGAGCCGCGCCGCGCTGGTGTGATAGTGGTACTGCGATGCGGCCTCAATACCAAACACCCCGGGACCCCATTCAATCACGTTCAAATATAGCTCCAGAATGCGCTGCTTGGACAGCACCAGTTCCGCCATCGGGGTAAGCGTGATTTCAAAGGTCTTGCGCACAGGACTGCGGCTGGTGGTTAGAAACAGGTTCTTTACTAACTGCTGTGTGATGGTTGAGGCACCGCGTCTGGGTCGGCCATTCTTCACTTCTTTCTCCAACACATGCTCAATTTGTTCCCAGTCGAAACCGTGGTGCTGGAAAAAGCGGCCATCTTCGGCGGCAACAACTGCATGTTGAATTTGCAAGGAGATTTTACTCAGCGGGACAGGTTGATACTGTTTTTTGTACTCACCTTTGTCGAACCAGGATTGAATGCGCCGTTCCACATGGACACCAGTGAAGGGAGGCATCACCCAGCGATAGAGTACCAGCATGCAAAACCAAAAGCCGTAGAGTATGACGAAGAAAAGGCCAACTCCACTGGCAATTTGGCGCAGAGTTGGCCTTCGGAATTTCATTGGGTGTGCGGGTGTTTAGCCGTGGCCGAGTTTCATCAACCAGCTAAGTCCGAATATAGTGGCAATGAAGCAGCCGAAGCAGTACAGCCCATAGTAGAGCCGTTCTTTGTCCGTCTTTTTCGTGACCACT
The DNA here is from genome assembly GCA_038220135.1 of Bryobacterales bacterium. GTDB lineage: Bacteria > Acidobacteriota > Terriglobia > Bryobacterales > Bryobacteraceae > JANXSF01. Next base: position 8,499 of record JBBRJC010000108.1, read on the forward strand.
CCAAGGACGATTGAGATGACGATTGCGAACAGAATAGTAGCTTCAAAATGCGTGAGCGATAGCTTCATACCTAGCTCTTCTTCCTTGTGGCAATTTCAAATGCATCAACCATTGCCAGGATATTCATCAATCCAGCACCGGCTAGAAACTTGGTGCCGTAATCATGCACGTGTCCGGCAACGTCGGCTTGGCTGTAGCCCATCCACACCGCCAGGAAGTAGAGCAAGCCAGAACACATATTGGCGAAATATCCACCGCAGTAAATCAGTGTGGTTAGCAGATCACCGGTTTGCGGTTCAAAGAAAGCACCACGCATGAGCAGTCCCAAAACAAACGTGATGGTAATGCTACCAAGCAGCAGTGCACCGCGATTGGTTTGCTTCAAAAGAAAATGCCCGCCCCCAGGGATAACCCAGGACAATGCAACCGCCGGGAGCCATTCGCTGATCGGCACCGATGGTGCGTCGGCAACCTTGTTAATTTCCGCCATAGTTCAGTTCTAATTGTAGCGCAGCACCATTTGTTGTGATCGATGTCGCACTGAAATTCCTTTCTTATTGCTCACCTCAAGGCACTGGCGTAGCCTAAACAAATGTTGGTCGATCACAACGGAGGAATTTCATGCAAAGCGAAGCAACAAGCGTCGATGTCTACCTTCG
>JBBRJC010000109.1:0-9121 GCA_038220135.1 Bryobacterales bacterium
GACGGCACATGTGATGCAGGTGGGCCATCAGGGCTACATCATTGAGCAGTTCGCAATGCCTCAGGTTTCCAATTTCCGCATGCCCGACAATTCCATTGTTTCCGCCATGCCGGCGCGCTTCATAACCAACTCTGTAATGAATGCCGATCAGTTGCGGCAGCGCGTTGCCTGGGCACTTAGCCAGATTGTAGTGGTTTCGCGTAATAAGTTGATATGGAGCACAACAGTTGCCCCATACGAAGAGATGCTGATGGCCGATGCTTTCACAAACTACCGGCAGATCTTGAACGATGTCACGTTGAGCCCAGCTATGGGTTACTTCCTGGACATGGCTAATAGTGGCAAGGGCAATGCGGCAGGCACTATATTGCCAAATGAAAACTATGCCCGCGAACTGTTGCAACTATTCTCTATCGGAACGTCAATGTTAAATCAGGACGGTACGCCGATGCTTGATGGGCAGGGAAATCAAATCCCGACATACAATCAGGCCACCATCGCCCAATTCGCTCGTGTGTTTACTGGTTGGACCAATGCTCCGGCCGTCCCCGGCGGCAACGTGAACTGGGGTGCATATATGAATCCCAATGCGCCGCTGGTTCCCTACCCTGCCCAACATGATATGAGTCCGAAAACGGTGCTAAACGGAGTCGTACTGCCGGCCGGACAAACACCGCTGAAAGATCTTGCAGATGGTTTGGACAACATTTTCAATCATCAGAATGTTGGTCCTTTCATTGGCAAACAGTTGATTCAGTTCCTGGTGAAGAGCAATCCCTCGCCTGCTTATGTGAGCCGTGTTTCCGCGAAGTTCAACAACAATGGCCAAGGCATCCGGGGCGATATGAAAGCGGTGATCACGCAAGTACTGATGGATCAGGAAGCACGGCAGAATGACGTGGCCGGATCAGAACAGCCAAATGATGGACACCTGCAGGAACCAGTGTTGTATCTTGCCGGTTTCCTACGCGGTTTGGGCGGCACAGTAAACGACCAGAACTACTTCCCTTCTGAATTGACGAACATGAGCCAGGACATTTATCAGTCGCCGAGCGTATTTAATTACTATCGGCCTGATTTCCAAGTACCAGGCACGGGCATCACGGGCGGCGAGTTTCAGATCTACACTCCATTCACTGCTATCTACCGGGCCAATTTTGCGGCCAGCATTTTCAGCGCCTACTCCGCGCCTGTCCAAACCTATGGGCCGGGAATGACGGTAGACCTGACGCCGTATGTCAGCCTGGCGGCAACTCCGGCGTCACTTGTCGATGCAATGGATATGGCTTTAATGCGTGGCTCCATGCCCACAACCATGAAGTCGATCATCACAACGGCTGTTCAAAACGAAGCAGGTGGAAGCTTGCGGCGCGTACAGACGGCACTTTATCTCTCCCTCACCAGCGGCTATTACAACGTTTGGTTCTAACAGAAAGTAACTCTAACAGAAAGGAATAAGGAGAAAATATTATGTGGATCCAATCACGACGCAATTTCCTGCAACTGGGTATGAAGGCGGCATCTGCTCTGGGAGCCGCGGGGGCGATGGGCAAGTTTGGAGCAATGAACGCTCTGGCTTACGGGCCCGATTACAAAGCGCTGGTATGCATATTCCTCTACGGAGGAAACGACGGACACAATACAGTTGTGCCGATCACGATGACAGGCCAAAGCTATGCTAATTACGCCTCCGCACGTGGCGCTGTTGCACTGCCGCAAGCTTCGCTGTTGCCGTTTGGCACATCGAAGAACGAGACATTCGGGCTGCATCCGAAGCTGGCAGAGATTCATAATCTCTATCAATTAAAGAAGGCCGCTGTGTTGGCAAACACGGGCATGCTTGTTACGCCGATTGCCAATCGCCAGGTTTATCTGAACGGTCAGGTGCCGGTACCGGCGAACCTGTTTTCGCATTCCGATCAGCAGGATCAATGGCAGACGGCAACACCAAATAATCTTGCGGCGACCGGTTGGGGCGGGCGCATGTCTGACCTGATGCAGGGTATGAACGCAGGTTCAAGCTTTCCATCAACTGTTTTCACAGCCAGCAACGGAATCTTTTGCACGGGGCAACAAACGTTCCCCACAACAGTTCCGCCAGGTGGCGCGATTGCGCTGGGTGGCTTATCAAACAATCCCGCGCGTCTTCAAGGTGTGCAACAACTGCTGACGTTCGACAACGGATTGAAACTGGTGCAAGCTTCCAACAAGCTGGTATCGGGCGGTGTGGCTAATGCTAATTTGCTGAATGGTGCGCTGACAACGGCACCGAATATTCAGACGCAATTTCCGGCCAACAATCAATTGGCGGCGCAATTGAAAATGGTAGCCCGCATTATCAGCGTGCGAGCGCAGTTGGGCCTGAGCCGGCAGATTTTCTTCTGCTCGCTGGGCGGGTTTGATACGCATAGCGGGCAAGTGGCGCAGCAGGATGTGTTGCTGCAACAACTGAGCCAGGCCGTGGGCGCGTTCTATACTTCAACGGTTGAGTTGGGCATCGATTCCAGCGTGACCACGTTCACCAGTTCCGAATTCGGCCGTACGTTAATGCCAAATTCCAGCGGCGGTACAGACCATGCATGGGGCAGCCATCACTTCGCTATCGGCGGCGCAGTGAAGGGCGGCGACATGGTGGGCGCGTTCCCGCAACTGGCTCTGGGCGGGCAGCAGGATGCCACTGGGCGCGGTTCTCTGATTCCTTCCATTTCGGTAGATCAATATGGCGCAACGCTCGCCAATTGGTTTGGTGTAAGCCAGCCAAATCTACCCACACTATTCCCGAACATCGGGAATTTCGCGGCAGCAGCTAATCTGGGTTTCCTCGGATAGCTGTCCATTCCAACTCACGGCGGGCGCTCGCAGCAGCCCGTCGTGAGCTTTTTTAGCTTACTTTCAGCCGCCGGTTTCCACACGATCATTGGCTCTACGTCGAGTCACTCCCTCTTTGAACTTTTCCCTATTTCAACTAAATGCGGTGTTTCAATTGCAGACGTCATTACAGACTACAATCGTAGTCGAGCTTGAAAGTCTGTTTATTTTTATGATCCATGTTTATTTTTATGATTCCTATTTATGTAATTCTCTTGACTTTTAAAGTCCTGATGATAATATTACTACACGATTGCGTCTGCCAGACACTATGCGGGCGTAATTCAACTCAAATTAAGTAATCCTAAAGGAGTGAACATAAATGAGAATCTTCAAGTATGTAATGGCATGTGCGGCTGTCCTTGTGACGCTGCAAACGGCACAGCTCTGGGCTGATGATGACAATGGCACTGTGATCAAGAATCATGGGCAAAGCAATAGCTTTGGTCAATGCATTGGGGGTTGTGGGGGGAGATCCTGGTTGCAGTTGCGGCTCATAGCCTTTATTTCATTCGCGCAAGCTAGTGGGGCTGGAAAGCCCTATTAGCTGACACTTGGTCCAATGGAGAACAACTAATGTTGCAGACGTTCCTTTCCTTTTTCCCATTCTTCCTCATATATTGCAGCATCTGTAACGCGGCGGAACCTGTACTGAATTTGCAAGTGGCAAAAACAACAGTCCTTTCGAAAAAGGATTCTGCGGAATTGATGGGCGCTATAGTGATCCCGCAAAACGGACTCCTCGTGTGGGATCTGAATCTGACGAAGCGCCCCCCAGACGCTCAAATACAGTTGTACGGGAATGACGGGAACCTGATTCGGCAAATCGGCGAAAGTGGCCGTGGGCCAGGTAAGTATTCAATTCTTCAAGGGGTTTCGATTGATCATAAAAATGTCGTTTGGGTTGCAGACGCCGGACAACGGCGTATAAGCAGATTTGGACTCGATGGAGCGTTGTTGGGCTCGGATATCATCATGAACCCAACATTGTCGGCAGATTCTATCCTCCTTAGGCCGGAACAAGACAAGAAATATATTGGGGGCTGTTTGGCAAAGGACGGGATGCCGATGAAAGGTTGCCTTGGACTGGTTCACGAATATGAATTGAATAGTGGAAAATTTCTCCGGAGTTTCATCTCCACTACTGAAGATGAGCAACGGATCGAAAGACAATATGTCAGATTGCAGCAAGTACTGATAGATTCCGAAACGCCTGCGGCTATTTATGTGAGTGATAGGGCATCCAACGGCTTCTGGATTCTTGATATTCCTTCGGGAACTTCACACTTTATTAAAATTCCTGGGCTACCAATTCTTCCTGACATGAATGAGGTAACTGAGGCACGAAAAGCCTGGGACACATTACAGACAATTAGCCATATCTTTCAAATCAAGGGGGATATCTATATCGGGCTTAGGACACCGACAACTAAAAGCATCTCAACGCAAGTGCTGAAGTTCACGTCCAAAGGGCACTTTTTAGCAAGAACGGGATCCTCTCCAGGTATGTTAGTTGGAAAAACCCGAACGGGAAATTTACTTTTTGCACGGAAAACATCAACGGGCGTTACTATTTTGGCAATGACCACAATTGTTGGCAAAGCGAGGAACTGATTCCAATGCTGGAAAAGATAGGGAATCTTGCAATGCCGACACTGGTAGTACTTTTTGCAACGATAAGTTTTGTAAATCTTCGCGAGGCGCAAAGCTTGCGATCAGACCGGACCCATAGACTTCCCCAGTTCTCAGCGGGGCAATTGCCTAAGTTGGTCGAGAAGGAATACAAAGCCCTAGGCAGAACAGACAAAGTGCGGTTATCATCGCTATCTGCACCGTTTTTGGCGATTTATTTTGTCAAAGCCAACGATTGCATGGCAATTATCCCTGAAGTGGAAGACCTCAAAACACGCTTCAGCTCATCCTTGGATATTGCTGTCTTCGCACTTGACTTTAGCAATGATGAGGTCCAGCAGTTAGGACGACTATTCCCTAACAAACAATTGGTATTGGAATGCGGCGATTGCAAGGATCTAGACAAAATGCATTTACCGAAGACTCCGCACCGGTTGTTGATTGAGCGAACCTCCAGGAAACTCCTGCTGGAAGAGCGACCTGTCGTCAGCAAAGAAGAAAGGTCTGGGCTTTTGATGAAGGTGGAGCGAATTATGATCCAACGAGGGCACTCAGTCCCAAATGCTAGCTAGGAACGGGATTATTACTAGGCTCTGACCGGCATTTCTGGTGATGCCAATGTTGCTCATACACTAAAATAACAATGTTACAGAACAAAGGGATTAGATATCGGGCGGGAGTTTAGATTGAATTATCTTTTGGGAAGCTTCATCTTTCTTCGGCAAGTGTGGCGCCACAATCCTATTGTCCCCATTGCACTATGGGCAGTTTGTACGACAATCTTTTTCAGTCAATTTACAGTATTGCAAATTCTTAGCGGCGCCACCGCTGGCCTTCAGCGCAATCCATTGCGGGATCGCATTGTCACGATTTCCCAAAAGGATCAACGCACACTCAAAAGGTCAGGGGTTTATGAGACCGCATATGAGATGTGGTCTTCCGAAGTTAAGAGCTTAACTATGGTTACAGCCACACTCCACGACCCGGCACTCCGAATGAGTGTCAGGTTTCCAGATGGGAACTTCAAGGTCATGCGCGGGGCTGTTGCTGAGTCTGGTCTATTCCCACTGTTCCACGTCTCCCCGCAAATTGGAAGGTTGTTTCATCGGAATGAGGACTCATCAAGGGCTGACCGCGTATTGTTGCTTGGGCTCGAACTATGGAGGAATACTTTTAACTCTGATCCCAATATCGTGGGCAAGACCTTACTGATCAATGACTGGCACTACACCGTGATTGGGGTGTTGAACGCGGAAATTCCGTCTTTTGAAGGGATTGGGCTTTGGCTGAACCGAGTCAACGAAATTGAAGACATCCTACACGACAGCGAACATTTGCATCTTCCTTTTACAGTATTTGCAGTCATGAAAGAAGGCATTGGCCTCAAGGAAGTAGCATCGGAGCTCAGGATCTACTATGCCGCGATGGCCAAAGATGAACCCAATAGATACGCCAACATCGTGCCTGAAGTAGTGCTGATGACTAACTATGTGCTGGCCAATGCCGGTCAATCTACTCAGGTATTGACTTACCTTGGGGCGGCTGTGGTTATTTTGGGTTTCGTGAATGCGATGCTGCTGCTGACAGTGCGAAGAATGCGGCTTCGCATGGCCAATCAGATAAGGATGATGCTCGGTTTACCCTTGGGCTGGTTCCGCACGGAATGCTTTCTGGAGACCGGACTCCTTGTATTATCGGGGCTTATAGTCGCTTCAGCCTTCCAGTACTCGATAAAGAGAGTTCTTTTATTGTTTGTTGCCAACCCGCAGTTGGGCTCCTTGGGCGTGAGGGATTGGTTGAATGTAACACTACTTAGCGTCCTCCTTATTTTGATATTGACCGTGCCGCAAACATTTTCTTCAAAGAATAAACATACCCGAAACCGACGGTCTCTTCTATTTGCCTTGGTGTTCCTGGAAACCTCCACCGTCGCCATTATGCTTTATTTGTGCGGAGTTACAGTACGTGTGTTTGTGGAAGCCCAATCAGAAGTTAGCCGGGGATATCAGACTCGAAACCTGATTGCAGCACGCTACCTCAAATTTGGCGAGAAGTACCTAAGTCAAGAAAATCAACAGCGCTTCGAGACGAGTTTGCTACAAGCGATGGGAAACATTCCTGGAGTGAGTGAGGTAACGGCCAGCACATATTTACCTTTAATGGATGATGGTTTCGCCGATTACCTCTACTCTTCCAATGTTCTGGATCGGGAATTGAGTCACGCAGTGGAAGTGATGAATGTTCGCGAAAACTACTTTGAGATGTTCGGAGTGAAATTGATGGCTGGCGAGCAATTCAAAGTGGGCGGGGCTCTTGATTCAGTGATTATTGATACCGACGCCGCGAAACTCATTCCTTGCGATGCTCTGAATTGCATAGGCAAACCGGTTCGCTTGATGAGCAGAACATTCACTGTTGTTGGAGTCAACAGGCCCGTCAAATTCCGCCACGTGAAAAGGCAATTACCGCAGGTTCATATCCGCTGGGACCAACCGAAGTTCCACAGAAGCCAAGTAGCCTTAATTGTCAAGAGTTCCATGCAACTGGGGCTGCTCCGGCAAAAATTGAGGGAAGCAACCGCGAAGGTAGACCCGCGTATAGAACCACGACGGATTGATGCTATTGACGACCTTGTAAAAGAGGGCACCCGAAAGGAGCGAATGATGCTGAATGCATGCCTCGTCATTGGCCTGTTCGGATTGTTTGCCTCTTCCATTGGAATTCTTGTTGTCACGTCTCAAATCATCGAATCGCAACGACGGGAATGCGGAATACGCATGGCACTTGGCGACACCGCCGCAGGGGTGGTGAAGATTCTTTGTGGACCGGTAGTCCTGTGGGCATTGATCGGTATTTGCTGCGGAATATTTGTGGGTACGGTTGTGCAGGACAGACTGGCAGCAACAATATACTTGCAAAAAGGTTTTGATTTTTCGGCAGCGTTTGCATCCTTGTTAATTGTGACTACGACGATAGCACTGGGACTATTCATACCGATCAAAACCATTGTGGATATTAACCCGGCCGATTTACTGAAATCGCTGACTGATAATGCAGGGACCCGTGGCTGATCTGTTCCTCGGGAGCGGCACTGACTTTTTAGCCTACCTTGAATTTCCTGATATAATCAGCCTTCAGTTCCGATCCCATGCCAGCCGTTTGTGGTGCCAGCACTGCACCGTCCTTCAATCGCAGAGGTTCTACAGTTGAAGAGTCGCCTTTGATACTTCCCGTTTCCATGTAGATTGCATTGGGCATCGCAAGAAGCATGTGCAGATTGGTTGGGCCACCACCGTGGCTGGCCACCTCAACACCAAAAGCTTCTGCAAGCGCTGAAATTTCCATCCATTCGAGGACTCCGCCAGCACGGCGATTATCGGGCTGAACCACATCCACCGCATTGCGCTTCAACAGCTCCAGAAATGCAAACTTCGTGTATTCGTTTTCGCCTGTGGCGATGCGGATATCCAGTTCGTGGGCAAGCATCGCATAACCATCGCGCTCATGCGGCGGCATTGGTTCTTCGTACCAAAAACAACCCATTTGCTGATAGACGCGGCCGCGGCGCAACGCTTCGTTTTTGTTGAGCGCCTGATTGGCATCGACCATCACCCGACGCGATTTGCCGCACAGATCCATGGCCATTTGAATGCGCCGAATGTCGTCGTCAAGTGTGCTGCGGCCGGTCTTAATCTTCACCGCAAGAAAGCCTTCTTCCAAGTGCCGTTCGATGGCTGCTTTGTATTGGCTCAAATCCGGATCGTTATCCTGATACCAGCCGCACATCGCGTAAACCGGCATCTTGTCGTGATGCGCGCCAAGCATTTTATAGACGGGCATGCCCGCTGATTTCCCGAGAATGTCCCACAGCGCGATATCCACGGCAGCCAGCGCGAATTGCGTGATGCCACCCACGCCGTGATATTCAAGATGCTTCCAAAGGTCGGCTCGAATTTTGCGTGGGAACGACGGGTCGCGGTCCAACAATTGGGGTTTAATCTCTTGTTCTAAAATTGTGCGTACCGTTTCCGGGCCACCGTTGACAGCACCAAACGATGAGTAGGCCCAGCCTGTCACGCCTGCGTTGGTGAGAATGCGAAGGACAACGCCCCCGCCTTCCACGCCGAAGGTGCGAATGGCGTCGTAGGTTGGTTTGCGTGGGGGAAAGTGCAGCAGATCGGTTTCAATACCGGTGATTTTCAGGTTGCCCTTGAGGTCGGCAAGAAGGGACGAAACGGCAACGGGAAGGCCGAGAGCGGAGCCCAGCAAGTGTATCAAGGGCGTAGAGTAGAAAACATGGTTCGTGTTTTTTGGATGCTGGCTGCGAGCGTTTCGTTTGCTGCGGGGCCGGTGGAAACAGTGTGGATTCGCGGCGTGCGGCCTGTGGGTGCAACTGCTGGCGTTGCGCGAATTCAGCCCGATGTTCATTCCGTTCGAGTGGACGAAAACGAAGTCGTGGTTCGATCTGCCGGAATTTCATTGGCATATTTGGGCGTGCTGCATGCTGCTCCTGAGCCACGGCAAGAGGTGCGCGAATTTGTATTTCGCTTTCCACAAAAGCCTGAACCGGCGACAGGCGCACACGCGCATTTGCCCCTTGAATACGGCGGCGCTTTTGTTA
>JBBRJC010000110.1:0-9097 GCA_038220135.1 Bryobacterales bacterium
CACTCTCGTCTGCTCGAGCGTTCGACACATTTACGAAAAGAACTCGGTGGCGGCTCACTTACCGCGTTGCCGATCATTGAAACCGAAGCCCAGGATATCTCCGCCTATATTCCGACCAATTTGATTTCCATCACCGATGGGCAGATCTACCTTTCGCCATCGCTGTTCGAATTAGGAGTGCTGCCCGCGGTCGACGTGGGAAAGTCCGTTTCGCGCGTTGGCGGCAAGGCCCAGCGGGCAGCCTACCGCGCGGTCGCTGGTGGCCTCAAGCTAGCCTACGCCCAGTTTGAGGAACTCGAAACATTCTCCAGGTTTGGCGCTCGCCTCGATGAAGGCACCCGCAAGACGATCGAACACGGACGGCGAATTCGCGCCTGTCTCAAGCAGCCGGAATTCGATCCGGTATCGGTACCCTCTCAAATCGCCGTATTACTTGCGTTGACCGAAGGACTTTTCGACCTCGTGCCGTTTGATAAGATGACCGTCGCCGAGCGTGCCCTTCGCGACGCAGAGGCGGAGATGCCGGCAGAGGTTCGCAAGCGATTGGATACCGCCGACAAATTGAGCGATGAAGATCGCAAAACAATCGTCGAAATCGCACGCCAAGCGCTCGAAAGCTTCACGCCAACACTTGAGCAAACAACCGGAAAAGGCTCAGAAGCTAAAGCTCAATAACAATCATGGGCGACACCACTGACACTCTGCGCCGAAAAATCTCCAGCGCCCGGGATCTCCAATCCGTCGTTCGCGCTATGAAAGCCGTGGCCGCATCGAGTGTTGGCCAATATGAGCAATCGGTGCGGGCGCTGGACGAGTATTATCACAGCGTGGAACTTGGATTGGGTGTTTGTTTCCGCTCCACCGGCACCGAAGCATTCGTAACCGGAGGGGCTAGACCAACAAATGCGGGCGTGATTGGCGCGGTCGTATTTGGTTCCGACCAGGGATTGGTAGGCCAGTTTAATGATCTGGTGGCCGACTACGCAATTAAGGATCTTCAGGCGCTTCCTGGCAAGACGAAGGTCTGGGCTGTCGGAGAGCGCATTGAGGCGCGCCTGAAAGACGCGGGCCTCATGCTGGCCGGCCTTTTCAACGTACCGAATGCGGTCAGCGCCATCGCCTCGCTTGTCGGCCAGATCCTCGTGGAATGCGACGCGCGGCTCGATCACGGTGAATTGACTGATCTTTACCTGTTCTACAACCGCCCCGTCTTCGGAGCGTCCTATGAGCCAGTGAGTCAGCGGCTGCTTCCGTTGGACGAAGACTGGCGCCGCCAGCTGACCCAATTGCCGTGGCCAACCGGAAACTTACCCGAGGTCATCGGTAGCAGTGCCGAGACATTGCGGGCATTCATCCGCGGGTATCTGTTTGTCTCGCTCTTCCGTGCCTGCGCAGCATCCCTGGCAAGCGAGAATGCTAGCCGGCTGGCAGCGATGCAACGCGCCGACAAGAACATCAACGAATCGTTGGAGAATCTCAACCGGGCGTTTCACCGTCTGCGCCAAAGTCGCATCGACGAGGAACTGTTCGATGTCGTCTCCGGCTTCGAAGCGCTGAGCGGAGAAAAGATATAAGTCTGCAATACTTCCGGCCTCGAGGCGCAGTCAACTTGTTGGAAATCGACATACAGGAATGAAAACATCTTCGCCAGGAGGCTATTTTAGAAGCGTAATTTGGACATTTGAAGGGCCATAACTATAACGCCAGCCTCTTTGCCAAAAGCAGACTGATCTACCCGTGTACGGAACGCAAACAGTATTGATTTCACTTCTTGGCGAATTTGCACAGAGTGATCTATAAGAGGCCACCGGCAAAATAAGAGGCTTCCAGCAAAACATTTAATTTTCCAATGGAGACTATCACTTACAGGGCTACACAACATTTTCAAATTAATAAATCAACCGTTGCACCACCGTATTATATATATATAAGAATACAAGTACGTCATCGCTTAATAAATACTACTCGGCACGCTTTTATTCCCTCAGCAATGACATCCATCACTTCCCTGCGCCTCTCATTCTGGCGCGGATTCGTAAATTCCAAGGCTTCCCACTGTTGCTGTGCTTCTATGTAAAACAATTCAGCCTCCCCGTATTTACCCATCTCGTGAAGCCATCTCGCAAGGGTGAGTGTGCTGGTTCCCAACCAAGGATCGTTGGGATCAAGATTACTCGCCGCCCACGCCAAACGCTCCCGAAAGGCCGGCTCAAACGTGGCCAGCCAGACTGGATTACAATGATGCTCAGCAATAAATACGTCAAACCACATTGCGAAAATATCGTCGAAGTTGCGGTGATTCCTTCGGTAGCGGGACACCTGAGTTCTGACTACCGCCGCGCGCCGTACATCTGAATCGGGCTCAGCCTTCTTCAATTTCTTGTTGTTGGAGCGGTCCGTCGTCCCCAACGGGCCGTCCGGCAATCGAAATTGAATCCCGAACGCAGCCATCTCCGTGATCTCTTTGCCAATCGCGATCTTTACCCAGTCAATATCGTCGAGCACAAGGCCAATTGCGCTTTTCCTGCATTCTCCCGATTGCTCGTAACTTTGAACTGCTAAGGCCAACCGCAAAGAATTATCAGACCCTCGGGGCAATCCATGACGCCAAGCATTTACACGTCGAGAGTATTCTTCTGGTGCCTCATCTCCATTGCGCATAGGCTTCGCATAAACCAACTTGAAGTGGTTGCCTCGCCATCCGATTGGCGTCGTGTTGCGCCGGGATTTCCGCTTAGTCAAGTCGCTAAGCACCCAACGAGAGAATTCTTGGGAGATGTCATCCACTGCTGTTATGTTACAAAACAATGCTGGTGTCACGAACTAATCGATGGCATTATCCAAGAAGAATGGCGACAGCAATCTCGCAATTACACACCCTTGACGAAGTCGCGAAGCGTCTCCGCTACTCGAAGACCCACGTCTCGAACCTGATCAACGGCAAAGTCCCCGGCACCCCACAACTCCCGCACGCCAGAATGGGCCGCCGCGTCTTAGTACGATCCGATTGGCTCGAAAGTTGGATGGAATCATGCAAAATTCAGTGATAAGCTTGATCCCAGGTCAGGATATACTGCCTTGCGCGCAAGAACCAGGAGGTTCAATGCGCAGAAAGCGGTATCAGAAAGGCAGACTCGGCACTCGCAAACACGGTCGCCACAAAGTATGGGTGGCCCAGTGGTGGGATGACGGCCAGAAGAGGTCGAAAGTGCTGGGAAGATGTTCAGAGGTCGTGAAGGGTCAAGCCGAATCCACATTGGCTGCAATCCTTCGCCCCCTCAACAAAGGAGCAGGAAACAAACAGAAACCAGTCTATACATTCAAACAATACGTGGAGGGGACGTACCTTCCAGTTTGTCGTCGAAAATGGAAAGAATCTACGCGATTCAATTCCGAACAGTCCATCAAGCAGCACCTTATCCCGGAGTTCGCAGGAACGGTGCTATCGGATTTGTCGCGGGAGAGAATGCAGGATTTCCTGGATGAGAAAGCGGTTGGCAACAGTCAGAGTGTAGTGGCTCATCTGCGCTGGTTCTTGAGCGCGATTTTCAAGATGGCTATCAGCGATGGCGTTGTGCAATTCAATCCCACCTTGGCTCTATATACGCCAGCCTGCAAAGCCGGCAAGGAGCGAATGGTTCTCGAAAGGGATCAGATTCGTCAGGCGCTGGAGGTGCTCAACTTGAAAGAGCGATTGCTCTTCCGAATGGCGGTCTTTGAAGGAATGCGGCCGGGAGAAATCTTGGCGATCCGAATCGGAAGCCTTCGGGAGAATTCGGTGCTGATCGACAAACGCGTGTATCGCGGAATACTCGATTCGCCGAAGGGGCGGAAAGGTAAACAGACGGCTCGCACTGTAGCCTTGTCGCCTGGTACGGTGACCGATCTGAAACTATGGAGAGAGAAGTTTCCTTGTGAAGATCCGAATCAGTTCCTTTTCCCTTCGGAGACGATGAAAACGCCCTTAAGCCGTGACAACGCTTGGAGGCGGGACATTCAGCCGAAGCTGCAATCGATCGGACTAGAGTGGGCCAGCTTTCAGGTTCTTCGACGTACTAATGCTAGCCTATCGCGGAAGGCGAACATTGATGACAAGGTTGCCGCAGACCAGCGTGGACATGGTTTGGGGGTCAGTTTAGAAGTATATGCCGTAAGCGATTTGCAGCAGAAAATCGAAGCGGTGACCAAGCTCGAATCCGAAGTACTTGGAAAGCTACCCAAGAAAACGGAGTAACGGAGTAACGGTCGATTTTGGATCTCGCTAAGTTGTTGATTTATGGAGCGGGAGACCGGGGTCGAACCGGCGACGTCCAGCTTGGGAAGCTGGCATTCTACCACTGAATTACTCCCGCCCAATTTCAAACATGAATCGACTCCATGATTCTAACAACTTCTGCACCAGCACACAATCCCAACGCTTTCAACACACCCCACAGCCTAACGCATTACAATAATCTGGTGCCCCAAATCTTCACAGGAACATCCGGTTTCGCCTACCCAACCTGGAAGCCAGATTTCTATCCCGAAAAACTCGCCCAAAAGAAATTCCTGCACTACTACGCAACCAGACTCAACGCCGTCGAAATCAATTACACATTCAGGCGTTTACCCTCCGCCTCAACCCTTGAAGGTTGGATCAACGAAACTCCCGCAAGTTTCGTCTTCGTCCTCAAAGCACATCAACGTATCACCCATTTCGACCGCCTCGAAACCACCGAATTCTCCCAGGTCTTTTTCAAATCTCTCGACATCCTGCGCATCCAAAAACGCCTCGGCCCCGTGCTATTTCAACTGCCGCCAAACCTGCCCATCGACCTTCCTCTCCTCGAAGCATTCCTTGCCGCAAAGCCGGAAGACATCCCATCTACCTTTGAATTCCGCAATAAATCCTGGCTAATTGAGGAAACCTATCAGCTTTTAGAGAAATATCAAACCGCACTCTGCCTCGCCGAATCGGAAAAGCTTGTAGTCCCCCAACGCCTCACCGCTAATTACGTCTATTTCCGTCTTCGCAAGGAATCTTACTCAGCCGATGAATTGGCCGCCATTGCCTCGCGAGTCAAACTAATGATGGCGGACAATAAGGATGTCTACGTGTTCTTTAAGCATGAAGATTCACCTGCGGGCGCCCTTAGTGCCCAGCAATTGCACCAGCTATGCACCCAGTAAAAAGGCGCGCACCGGTTTCCCCGTAATCTGGCCGAGCGCCACCGCATACCAGCTTAATTGCACTATATAACGCTGCTTTCTTGCCGGATCATAAGCATCGGTCTTGAAATCCACCACATGCCACACTCCTTCTTCAAGAAAGGCAAGATCAATGATGCCCTCAAACATTGCCCCTTTAACACTCGTCCGAATAGGCCACTCTCGATGCACCCGTTGGGCACCTCGCGCACGCTTTAACAGCCAATGGTCCAGAACCGAAACCACCGAATATTTAGCCGCATCAACTTCAATTTGCGGAGCCCCAATCAAGCGTCCATGTAATTTCGCAAGACCTGCAACAACATCGGCCGAGGCATCAAAATCAACATCGCGCAAAACATTATGCACCAGCGTCCCGAATCGCGCACCACCCGGCCGCCCCAGCTCACGCTCCACACTTTGCGTTTCCACCGAAACCTCCACCCCCTCCGGTAGCGGCCTCCCATCGGTTGCCAGAAACACATCGAACCGCGGCTGAATACCACGCTCAATCGTATTCGCCTTACTTTCAATCCAAGCCTGATATTCTCCCCTACTCCGCTCACCCGAGCTTGCAAGAATTTCCTCCTGCCGCAACCCAACACTCGGCTCCACTCCCAAGTTCAAAGCTGCCGGATCCCACCACACCACTCCATGCTCCCCCGCTTGCGGCTTGTGCAAACCAGGCTTAACCGAGCTCTCATCTTCTCCCCACATTGCCTGCGGACGCTGCAGCACTGACGCCCCCGCAAACGTTGGACAACCCGCAGACATTCGCGGACGCCTACGCATCAAAGGGTGCGGATAAATCGCCTTGTGCAACGGACTGATCCAGCTCTCTTCAAGCAGACCCTCACCCACCACCGGCACCACCAGCAGATCCCGCGCACGCGTCGCCGCAACATAAGCCACGCGCACACCCTCGGCCTGCTCTCGATCGTGCTCCTGCTCCTGATTGGCAACCAAATCCCACGGCGTACAACGAAGAATGCGCATTGCCGACATTTTGCTCACACCATCAACTGTCCGATCCGGTTCTTTCGGCGAAAGATTTGCAGTAATGTCGGCAAGAATCACAACTGGAAATTCCAATCCCTTCGCCGCATGCACAGTCATCAACCGCACGCCCTCGGCGCCCTCTTCCAGCACAGGCGCTTCTGAACTGCTCTCTTTCTCCGCTTGCTTGGTCAACAATTCAACGAACCCACGAAATGAAATTCCACCTTCCATTTCAAACGTCCTAGCCAAATCTACAATCCGAATCACGTTGGCCAACACCTGATGCCCAGCCGGCCGCAATGCAAAGCCTGCATGGGCCCGCGTCGCTTCCAATAATGCATTCACTGTTTCGGCAACCGGCCTCAAATTTCGCTTCTGGTGCAGTTCGCGCAACAACAACAACGCATCGCGCACCGGTTCAAAAATCGGTTCCAACTCATCAGGCAATTTTGTAAATGGATAGAGCCTGCCAAATTCGTAACGATATCGAAGCAGCGTGCTATCAGCGATTGCAAACAACGAACCCTTCAACGTGGCATAGATTGATAACTCGTCCGACGGCCATTCCACGGCTTCAAGGCCTGCACGTACCGTCTCAATCTCCTCTCGCGCATGAAATGATTTCGAACCAACCAGCACATGCGCCACACCGCGGCCTTCCAAACTTCGTGTATAGTCGCGTGTAACATCACGCCCAAAATTAGTGAACCGCCGGAACAGAATGCAGATGTGCCGAGGGGCAATTGGAATCAACTCATCCGTGTTTTCTGGATTACGCACAATCCAACCACTGTCTTTAACCAACCATTCCACATAGGCAGCAACCGTATCCGGCAGGCAATCATCCACAGCACCCTTTGCAATTTGCGTGCGCTGTCTATAGGGTGCCGGAGCAGGCAGCGCAACAATCGAGGGCTGCAAATCTAAATCAGAAAAATACTCTTCAAGCGGAGCATAGTCCGCTTGGCCACTAGCGCCATCCCCAGTCATCTCTGGCGCAAACGCCGCATTCACCAAGTCCTGAATAGACCGTGAAGATCGAAAGCTCTTCGTCAAAAACACTAGGCCCACGCCCTTGTGCGTCAACCCTTCCCGAAGCGTCTGGTACAACACCACATCAGCTCTACGGAACTTGTAAATGGATTGCTTAGGATCACCAACCACAAATAGTTTTCCCGGCACCGGCCGCGATTCCATCCAGTCCGCTTCCCGCACATCATCAGCCGCCAACAGTAGAAGAATCTCAGCCTGCAACGGATCCGTGTCTTGAAATTCGTCTATAAAAAGATGCGTAAACCGATGCTGTAAGTAGTCCCGCACTTCCCGGTTGTCACGAATCAAATTACGCGTCAACAACAGCAAATCCAGAAAATCCAGATGACCCGCAGCGCGTTTCATTCCTTCGTAGCGCTCAACCAAACTCCACATTTCATCGCGCAGTTCAGCGGCCAAATCAGCTTCCGATTGCACACGAAAGGCCTCCAGCAACTCAGCCAGTTGCTCCGCGCCCTTCCATTTCAATTCCTTCTCACGGCGCAGGCGCAACAACAAAGCTTCCAACGTGTCGTAATCGCGTACATGAATTGCTTCGTTGCGTTCAATCCAGTTCGCCAGTTGGCGCACCGCCCGAAATTTGTCATTCACTCGAATCGCGGTTTGCATCACATGATCCAGCAAAGAATCAATTTGCGCATTGCGATCAAACGGCATCCGCAACCAAGCCCCAGGAAAATCCCGCCATTCAATCAGCGTTTTTCCCGCGCGCTGCAACTGCTCCATAGGGGGCGCAGTGTCCCAACTTTCACGCCATGCAAGCCGGCTTAATGCACGTCGCAACCCCGGCGAATTCTCGTTCAGCTTCTCTTGAATCCACGATCGAAAAGCCCGTTCATACAATTTGTCGCCAGCCTGTTCAGACACTTCTTCAAACGCCGGATCAACAACCGCCTCCACCGGACGCTCGCGCAAAATCCCAGCGCAAAAGGAATGAATAGTGCCAATCGAAGCTTCTTCCAACCGTGCCAAAGCATCTTCCAAATGCTTCGCCTTCTGCGTGTCCGTTGCTTCCGATCTTCGCCGGTCCAACCCCTGACGCAACCGCAGCTTCAACTCCCCAGCAGCCTTGTGCGTGAAAGTTACAGCAGCAATGTGGTCAATGGTGGTCAGCCCTTCTTCGATAACCGCAACAATACGCCGCACCAGTTCAGAAGTCTTCCCAGTGCCGGCCGATGCTTCAACAATCAGACTCTCGCTCAATGAAGTGCGGATCCGCTGCCGCGCTGCCGCATCATCAAACTGCCGTGGTGCGGCGCCGCTCAAGGGATCCTCCGCATCTCAAACAACCCTTCCAAATCTACCTGATTTTTCTGCCGTGCCCGCTGCTCTTCATAAGGGCCGCACACGGGACGATAGTCACATTGCGAACACGCATCCGCCTTCGGAGCCGCCGGCAAAAACCCATTGATCACAAACGCGGAAATCACTTCAATCGCCAACGAAATCCGCACCCGCGCATGCTCATTCACCGCAATATGCATCTCGCGATATTGCCCGCGTTGGGTGCAATAAAACAGGCGCGTCAGCGCAACCGGCTTATCCAAAAGCTTCTCTAGCGCCAGCGCATACAACAGCGGTTGCAGTACCGTTCCATTACCAACATAGGCAGGCGCAATATCGGGCGGCTTGCCAGTCTTGTGATCGGTAACTCGAATGGCACCGGTTTCGATATTTTGTTCAACAAGATCAATGGAGCCGCGAAGCCTCAGCGCTTCCAGTAAATAGACCTCCGGCTTCTCAGAGTGCTGCAATCCAAACGAGTACTCACTCAATATCGGAAGCCATCCCACTTCGCCAGAGATATGCCGCAGCCACCCACGAAAGTCAGTCCGTAAATCCTCCACTTCACTGGCCC
>JBBRJC010000111.1:0-9080 GCA_038220135.1 Bryobacterales bacterium
GTTTTCCAATTTGCCTGGCACCGGCGTTTCCATCCCTCGCCCTCCATTGCCAAGCCTCAAAAAGATCGGCACGCGAATCCCCTGCATTGAAATGTTCGATATTGTCACACCCTCCACAGAACCGCCATCAACGGCTTCAAGACTGATTCCGGAAATCGGTGGGCGATCATTTTCTCGCGGCAGCATTACCAAATTTGACACCGTCACGTTGCGCAATCCCCCCGCACTCTAGGTTCCAAATTTGAAATTATTGCAGGCCGTACGGGTAATGCAGTTGGTCACCGTCAGATGCTCCGTGCCACGAGGCTTGCCAAGTGCACGTGAAGCTTTGGGACAAATAGCATCGTCATGCGAATCGATGTAGCAGTTGGCAATACGGACAAAGCGGCAGTTGTCGGGGTCAATGCCATCTGAAAAACCATTCAAAATCGTGACACCGTCAATGTCCACGTAATCACAACCAAGCAGGCTTATGTTGTAATTCGGCGCGTTACGAATAGTGATGCTGCGAATGGTGATGTGTTGGCTGTTCTTCAGCGCGATCGGTTTCGGCCCACCGCGCTTGGTACGATTCCCGTCGATAGTTCCCGCCCCTTCAATCGTTATATTTTCGAGACCATCGCCAGTAAAAAGCGCGTATCGAAAGTAGCTGGTTTCCTTATCATCAACGGGCGTAAACGGCAGTTGTTCATAGGCTGCAAAGCTTGCCTCATTCGGGCTGAACTTGATCGTCGCACCAGAATCAAGATGAATCGTGAGATTGCTCTTCAGAAAAACTGTGCCCGAAAGATAGGTGCCCGCAGGTACGTCAACGGTGCCACCACCATTCTTCGAGGCCGCATCAACAGCCGCTGCAAGTGCTGCCGTGTCATCCGCAATCCCGTCGCCTTTCGCGCCATACTTTCGCACGTCGTAGGTTGCAGCGCTAAGCGCCGTGGCAACGAATACCCAAGCCAGCAGTTTCATTGCATGCAGTATATCGAGAATTCTCCACAGCTAAATGCACTCAAACTACAGCGCGTTACGATAAGCTACAAGAGAATGAATCCTGCTGAATGGGACCTGCGCGTCCAACTTGCTGCGGCCTACCGCATCATTGATCATCTTGGTTGGTCGGAACTGATTTGGACTCACACAACAGTCCGCATACCCGGCGATGAACATCACTTTCTGATCAACCCATACGGCATGCGCTTCGACGAAATTTGTGCCTCCAATCTTGTGAAGATCGACGTGGACGGCAACCTTGTTCCAGGCCAGCCAGAACAGGAATTCAACCCCGCCGGCTTCGTAATTCATTCGGCGATTCACATGGCTCGCCCAGACGCTCAGTGCATCATGCACACCCATACAACAGCAGGCATGGCCGTGGCTGCGCTGGAATGTGGATTGCTGCCGGTAAGCATGTACGCCCTGGGTTTTTTTGAACAAGTGGGCTACCACAACTTCGAAGTCCCAAGTACGAACCTTGATGAACGCCGGAGGATTGCTGAAGATCTTGGACAGGCCCATGTAATGGTGATGCGCAACCACGGTCTGCTGGTGTGTGGCGAAACCATTGGGCAGACGTTTGTTCGAATGTTCCGCCTGGAGCGGTCGTGCCAGATACAACTTGCAGCACAGGCCACTGGCACAAAGCTGGTGGTGCCCCCGCGCGAGGTTTGTGAGCTTAGCCGGGAGCGGAGCGATGCGTTTCTTTCAACCGCAATCAATGCCGGTTCCTACAGCAAAGTGGCCAATCCTGAATTTGATGCCATGGTCCGATTGATGGAACGAAAAGATCCATCGTTTAAGAATTGAGAAACCAGCTATGAATCGACGAACCTTATTGAGCACTGCCCTGCCCTACCTGATCAGCACGGCGAAGGGCTCGCCCGCGCAGCCATTGATGGGCACCGGCGCACACACCTACGAAGTGAAGCACGACTTTCTACAACTGCCGCCGCAATTGAAATTCGGCAACGCGCACGGCATCGTGGTCGATTCTCAAGGCCGCATCATCGTCGCCCATACGGTTCACAAAACCAGTGAAAGCGCTGATGCCATCGCTATTTTCGATGACGCTGGAAAGTTCATCAAGAGTTGGGGCAGCGATATGCGAGGTGGCGCGCACGGGCTGACCATTCGCAAAGAAGGCACGCAGGAATTTCTATATCATTGCGACAATGTGCGCGGATTTGTCCGCAAAACTACGCTCGATGGCGATGTAGTTTGGGTGATGCAGGCACCGGTGATGAGCGGCCTTTACACAAAAGCATCGGAATACAAACCTTCGAACCTGGCCATCGCCCCCAATGGTGACCTCTTCATTGCCGATGGATATGGCAAGTTCTACATTCACCACTACGATGCGAAAACCCGCTATATCCGCACCTTTGGCGGCACACGTGCATTGATGGATCAGAACAAAGATGTGGAGACTGGCACTGGCACCACTATCTGGCCTCACGCAATTGCGATCGATCCACGTGGGCCGGAACCGCTGTTGATGATCGGCGAGCGTGGTGCCAATAGCCGGATTCAATACTTCACGCTCGAAGGCAAACCACTGCACTACGTGAAGGATGGTGTGCGCTGGCCAAGCACGTTCGACTTCCGTGACGGCGTAATGTTGATGCCCGATCTGAAGGCAGTTGTGACGCTTTTCGATAAAGCGAACAAGCCAATTGTGCAGCTTGGCGATGGGCGGCAACCCGATGGCAAGACCTATGAGCTGCTGCGAACCAAAGAGCGGTCAGAATTCCCCGCCGGAAAATTCATCGCCCCGCATGCAGCTTGTTTTGACGCTCAAGGAAACATACTTGTAGCCGAGTGGGTAGAGGTGGGTAGAGTTAGCAAGCTAAAGCGAGTCTGATCTATTTCGCACCCGGAGTAAAATCCAGCCCAAGGATATTAGCCATTTTCCCAGCAATGTCCTTGATCGAAATCTCTGGCGTTTGCTTAACTGAAATACCCGGCTCCCACGCCACATAAACGGAGCGGTAGCGCATCGGCCAATGCCCGTGGCTTCCGCCCTCCTTCGCCTTCGGAAGTTCCTTACCTGTAGGTGCGGCATCAAAAAGATATCCCGGTGCAGAATCATAAACCGCAGCGGCCTTTGTAAGTGTTGACGAAAACCGCGCCAGTTCGTCTTTCGCAATCTCGCGCCCCAGTCCGTACTTGCCCGTTGCCCGCAGTTCCTTCAATAGCTCAGCAGCAGCAGGCGTCTGGGCAATCGCAATCGAACCATCCGTACGCACTCCAACCACACCCCGTGCCTTAGCTTCGGCCATCAGGTTGATCTCCTTCGTAACCAATTCAAACCCATGATCGGAGGTCAGAACAAACGAATATCCAACAGGCATTGCAGCAAGCATTTGCCCAATCAGATCGTCGATATGCTCCACCATCGCATTGGCCTCTCGCGTAAAAGGCCCGTTATCGTGCGCCTCTGCATCGAGGTTAACCAGATGCACCAGAATCAGATCCGGCTTCACTGTTTTCAGGAGATACAATGTGGCCAATGTCCGCGTGCGATCCTCCATCCAGTGCTGCGGAAAAGAAGGGTACATAGCAGCAATGCGCGTCACCAGATCAACCGGTACAGATTTCGATTCAATGGCACGCGTATCCATATCACCACCGCGGCGGCCCTCGAAATATTCAGGCAAGTTGTAAGTCACCGGCGCATTCACCGTCACTGGCCACGTCACTGCAGCAGTAGTTCGACCTGCCGCTTTCATCGCATCCAGCAACGTTTTCGCCTTCAGCAACGAAGCATCCCAATAGTAATCGCCGCCCTCAGATTTCGGCCGCTTGTTGCCAACAATCCCGTGAACTGTTGGATCAACTCCACTGATAATTGTGGTGTGCGAAGGCCAGGTAACGGTAGGAACAACACCAACTACGCCTTG
Organism: Bryobacterales bacterium; assembly: GCA_038220135.1. Taxonomy (GTDB): domain Bacteria; phylum Acidobacteriota; class Terriglobia; order Bryobacterales; family Bryobacteraceae; genus JANXSF01. Next base: position 3,894 of record JBBRJC010000111.1, read on the forward strand.
CGCCCATTGCCCTTCTTTTATCAGCCGCCGCATGTTTGGAATCTTCAACCCAAGCTTGTCGCGATCAGCAAGGTAGCGATTGTCAAGGCCATCCACAGAGACCACAAGCAGCTTCTTATTTTGCGCGGTAGCCGCAAGGATGACGGTAAGAAAAAGGATTAAAATTCGCATCTAGAATGGAATGCTAACACCGACGCCCAGTTCATGAAAAGCTGCGCTGTGCGGCCCTATTACCGAATCGTCCCCATTGGTGGATAATAGACTACCGCGTATGACTGAAGAAGAGTACCTAAAATTCGATCGAGCCGCCGAATACAAAAGTGAATTCGTAGGTGGAGAGATGTACGCCATGTCCGGCGGGAGGCTGCGTCATGCAGACCTGGCAAGCTTATTTTTGATTGAACTTCACCGCCAGCTCAAAGGCCGCAAATGCCGTGTCTTCAATTCCGATGTGCGCGTCCGAACGCCCAAGAGTGCCTCTTATTTCTATCCCGACCTCTCTGTTGTCTGCGGCGATCCTCAAACATTCAAAGATTCAGACGACATTCTAGTCAGTCCAATCGTACTGGTCGAAGTACTTTCGCCGTCAACCGCCGATTACGACCACGGCACCAAATTCGCCCATTATCGTGAAATCTCCACACTCGAAGAGTACATTCTGGTTCACACCGATGCCATCCTCATTGAACAGTACACCCGCCAGAATAGCGGCAATTGGCTGCTCTGTGAACACGAAGGCATGGAAGCAGTACTGTCATTACCCTCGATTGATTGTTCGGTAAACCTGCGCGCGGTTTACGAAGACGCGATCAAATAGAGCATCACTCGGTCGGTTTCCTCCTGGTAAACCAACCGCATTGCACAACCTCAAAAGAGCCTTGGGAGGATCGCGCAATAGCGTCCAGGATTGCTGGAATGCTTACCTCTGATAATAGGAAGTTGTATCGCGGAAAGTGCAACTACAGCCAATCGGAGTCCGACAAGGTTTTGTGGCCCCAACAGGCTCCGCAAGGCATGGTCAAGATTTTCATCGAGCAGCACCTTCACTGGTGCTCTAGCTCACGTTGAGAGTGCGCGAGTTCGATAACGCGTTCAACTTGTTCGATCGAAAGTGTAGGAAAACCTTCTTGAAGCTCAGCAAGAGTTTCGCCCAAATCGTAACTGCCAACAATAGCATCGGGCATGATGCGCGTTCCACGGACTACCGGCCGGCCCGAAACCTTGCCGGGCACGCGTTCAATCAATTCGCAATGCGTCCAGTCGACGGCCAAACTAGTATCGATGTTTATCTTACCGGAGTCTTAGGCGATACGTAATCGATCAATCATCGGCGTTTGCGGCAGCAGATTGGTAAGAGGTTGACCTCTGTACCAAAAGGGTTAATCGCAAAAAACAAGCAGCGCGGCGCGGAACCACTCAGCGTGCTTACTCTGCTCAGAGTGCACTAACCATGACGTAGTAGCCATCGGGATCACGCAATGCGAACTCTTTGGTTCCTGTGGCGGGATTAACACGCGGCTCCTCATCAAGCGTTTTCACCAAAGCACGGGCTCTGCGCAACGCTCCATCGAAATCATCCAAACGAAAGAACAAGATCAATCCGTTTCCGGGGTTTGAACGATCTGGGCTCATCAATGTCGGGTGCCCATGCTCCTCCCACCTGTGGAGGCTAAGCAGAACGGTTCCGTCCGTATCGAGGATCTGTCCGAAATAGTTATGAGCGGGATCCGTTTCCGGTTGGCCAAGAAGTGAGAGATACCACTTGAAGCTGCAAGGAACATCAGCGACCCCAATGATCGTCCATATGCGCGTCATCGAATGATCATATCACTCCTTATCGGGTAGGTTGTTTACTTTGCGTGCCGTCCGAAGATTAGCGACAGGTTGTTAACTCAGTCTCTGGTTGAGCGCATCGGGGGCGCAGGCAGCCGTCGCGTTCGGCGTTGAAGTTCAGTACGACGATTCGTAGCCAAGCCAATCAAGCAGCCCCGCCCCCACCAGATCGAATTGGTCTTTCCCTCAATAATCCAAGCTTTCGAATTGCCCGGACAACCGGGTAGGTTGCGATGTTCTGAACCAGAAACGCGCCGGGTTTTAGAAAGGAGACCGGCACAACTACCTCGTATTGGGAACCCCGAAGGGAAGTTGTATGTGGAACGATTGTGATCAGAGCACGGTCATAATCACCGCAGCCTACGTTCACAATCAAGGCCGGCCGGACCTTCTCCACCATTGCCGAGATCGAGGAGCCAAACCTCACCGCGAACGGGCTTCATTCTCTTCCGAGTCTAGAAGTGCAAAGAGTTCATCCCCTGCGCGAGCCGTCTCGGAATCATCCAATGGCCCGGAATCAAAAGGAATGGCTCTGCGGAGGATCTCCACAGTGAAGATCCGCTGTTCTTCGAGAGGGAGGGACTCGAAAGCCTCCAGCAGTTGACTCGTTTGCCTGCTCATATAAATAGGGTACCCGGTTCGCACCCGCCGTACAAACTTAGACGACTACGGTTCCCGTACCGTTCAGGTCGCCACTGTGGCCCGGCGCTGTGCCCCGTATCTTCGAATCTTCGAACAAACAAACCCAATTGTCGATTCCCGGTTTACACACACAACCAGTCACAACGTGTAAACCCTTCCCCACCAAACACTTCCCCTATAAGCCCTTGCACGCTCTGTTATACTGAGAAGTGAAAGGGAGCACCGATTTCCGTATGTCTCGCCGCCTTAAATTCGTAATTATCGCCGTTTCATTCTGCCTCGTCAGCGTTCTGCTAGCAGGCGCAATGATGAGCAAACCTGCCAGCCCGGAAGACACCTATCGCCATATGGGCGTCTTCAGCGAAGTACTCAGCCGGATTAAGAGCGAGTACGTCGAAGAACCAGACATGAAAGTGGTCAACCTCGGTGCCATCAATGGCCTGCTGGAATCACTGGATCCATACTCCAGCTACATGAGTGCCGATCAGTACAAGCAGTATCAACGGGAACGCAGTTCCACCAAAGCAACCATTGGCCTGCGCATGGCCAAGCGCTTCAGCATGTTTTCAATCATCGACGCCATTCCAGGTTCCCCAGCCGCTAAAGCCGGGTTGGGAACAGGCGACATGGTAGAGGCAATCAATGGAGTGTCCACTCGTGATATGCCGCTGGCCTACGCCGATATTATGCTGCAAGGCAATCCCGGCTCAACCCTTGAACTGACGGTGCTTCGCTTCCGCAAGCCGGAGCCCACCAAGATCACCCTCACCCGCGCCGTGATCGCCCTGCCGGCTGTCACATCAAAGTTGTTGGCTGATAACGTCGGCCATATTCACGCCGCAAGCCTCGATGAAGGCAGAGTGAAGGATATTGCCACTGCCGTGCAGGCGCTTGAAAAACAGGGAATGAAAAAGCTCGTCCTTGATCTACGACATTGCGCAACAGGCGGCCCGGTTGACGGCATCGCTCTCGCCAATCTCTTCATGGATAAGGGCGTCATCTCCTCCCTCCAAGGCCAGAAGAACACTAAACAAAATTTTGAGGCCGACCCTGCAAAGCAAATCTGGAAAGGTGCGCTGGTTGTAATTACAAACCGTGGTACCGCTTCAGGTGCTGAAGTTGCTGCAGCCGCCCTGCTTGATTCCAAGCGTGCCGAAGTTGTTGGCGAACGCACTTACGGCGATGCCGGGTTGCGTAAGGCTCTTGTGCTTGACGACGGCGCAGCTGTGATTTTGACAGTAGCTAAGTATTACTCTCCGGCAGGCAAGGCGATTCAAGATAACGCAGTGACTCCGTCGGTGGCGCTGCTGGAACAGCAGGACGCGCAGGCGAGCGAAGAAGAGGACGAAAATGATCCCACACTGAGACTTCCCGCTGCAGCTGAACCAAAGAAGAGCAATGAAGATGAGCTTTTGAAGAAAGCCATCGAAGTGCTAACCAAAGGTAAGGATCAGGCCACTGCCGCCAAACCTGCCGACACAACGAAAGACCCCAAGGGTAACCTTGGACCGTTAAATATTCCAAAGCCCTAAGCGGCTTTACAAGTTAGGTTCTCAACTATGCCGATGTACGAATATAAGTGCTTGAAGTGCGAAACTGTCTTCGAAAAGCTCCAGAAGTTTTCCGATGAGCCAGTAAAGATTCACGAAGGCTGTGGTGGCGAAGTGGAAAAACAACTCTCCGCCCCTGCGTTTCAGTTTAAGGGAACCGGTTGGTATGTAACCGATTATGCCAAAGGTTCATCCACCGCTCCACCTGCCAAGGTGAAGGAAGGCGAATCTAAGAGTGAATCAAAAAGTGAATCGTCCAAGAGCGATTCAAAGAGTTCGTCGTCTGATTCCAGTTCCAGTTCCTCTTCTTCCAGCACGCCCGCTGCCGCAACAACTTCGTCCGAAAAAAAGTAGTTCGTCTACGAGTGCTTTTGCCGGGTAAACCACCAGGTGAAAGCACTCACCCCCAACCCCGCAATCGCATCAACCGCATAGTGATACCGCCCATACACGGTAGCCACTGTCATCAGGCACCCCAGCACTACGAAGGTGCCCCACGCCCATCGCCGCTGGGCCATGGCGTTGTACATGCCTATGGCGGCCCCGAATTCAGCCGAAACGTGGGCGCTGGGAAATACCGAAGTGTGGATGCCATGCGTGCCCAGAATTTCCAGATTCAACTGGCGGAACACAGTGTGGTAGCTCGGCAGATTGTCCAGCGGGAATACAGTCCGCGGCGGCTCCGAAGGAAAGTAAGGAAACAGTGCGTAACTGGTGAATGCACCCACTAGGAACGAAAACCAGAAACGGTCCATTCGATTTTGATTCCCAGTAGTATAGAGAATCGCAATGCACAACATAGGTGTAGGCGTCGCCAGCGAATAAGCGATTTCCAAAATGGATGGAAGCACCGGTCCGGCAAGCTCAACCAGCCAGTGCAGGGTTGGAACCACAGCGTGGTCAATGGTCAACCACCCTTGCTCCAGACTGTGATCAGTTATGGGCCGGGCGAACCAACCCATTTCCCGATACGCCAGAAGCACCAACGGCAACGGAAAAAAGTCCCGAGCTGCACTGATCCAGGGGACCTGCTTCGCCCTGGCCAACCCGAATAAAACGGCCATCACCAAGGCATTCACACCCACCGTTATCAACGCAATCGGCGAAGCAAGAGGAAGCGAACAGGCAACAACGGCAGCATAAGTAAAATAGGCGGCAAGAA
>JBBRJC010000112.1:0-9033 GCA_038220135.1 Bryobacterales bacterium
CTGACTCTGCAAATCTATCGCACCATCAAGCAGCGCGGCTTAAACCAAACCGCCGCCGGCGCAATTCTTGGAATCAAACAACCCCACGTGTCCGGCTTAATGCGTGGGCGCTCCGGTAACTTTTCGGTCGGCAGACTCATGCAATTCTTAACCGCGCTGGGCCAGGATGTGGAAATTACAATCCGCCCTACTGTAAAGGAACATGGCACCATGACAGTGAAGGTGGCCTGACAAAACGAACCCAATTCACATCATCCGGGAAACCAAACAAATGCGATGAACTAAACCGCTAGGGCGGTAAAACAGCCCTAGATCCGAATCCTCCGTAAATAGCCAAACAGTAGGGTGGCGTGCGAGCAATCCCGCGGTCAAACTTGGACACGGCCTAAAAAAATGGCCCAATCCAAACCAACGGATCAAGAATGACTGCCACGTGAGCAAGCCCAACTCGCCAGCCTGGACGAAGCTTTGCGCAAAGCTGCGGTGAAAGCTGGAGTGCCAATATTGACCCTTTTGCAACGACATTTTAGATCGTCCGCAAGCGGCCGCTTCAGGCATCCCAATTCTCTAAAACCAGCGGAGCTCGAATCCGGCTAAAGTGCCGCGTATTATTCGTAACCAATACGGCAGGCACGGCCAGCGAGTGCGCCGCAATCATCATCTCCATTTCCCCAATCGGCTCACCTGCAATTTTCAGACCGTGACGGATGTCCGCATAAAACTCAGCTGCTTCCGCGTCCCACGCCAATACTCTGACGATCTTCAAAAACTGCCGCACTCGCGGGTGCAATTTGTGATCGGCCGGCAACTGCTTTAGGCCATACTGCAACTCGGCCTTGGTAATGGCGGAGACGCAAACTTGGGCTGGATCTATTGCCGATAATTTCGCCTCGATCGCAGGGGAACGGCGCTTGATAATGTAGCTGGCGATATCGGTATCCAGCATATAAACCATGCTCAATCGTCCTCAGAGAACAGTTCGCGCTCCCGCGGACGAATATTCATTGGCCGATCGGCCATAAATTCCGAACCCAGTTCCGCCGGGGCTAGCGCAAAGAAATTCCGCCATGCCGTGGCTCCGGGGCGGGTGGATAGAATCACATCGCCACTGATCTCATCTCGACTGATGTACACCTCGGTAGCGCCAAATCGGAATTCCGCAGGGAGCCGAACTGCCTGGCTCGCACCGTTCTTAAATAGTTTTGCAATTTTGGATTCAGTTATCATTTGACGAGTCCGATAAATAGTCTATGCTTTAGTATATCTTTTCTCTGAGGCGGCCCATCTGCCAATATCTATCCCAAAACCAGCCCGGTCATTTCAGTGGGTTCGCTGCTTTGGATGCCTTCCATTAGAAGAGCATCGCCGCTTACGTCAAAACAAACCCAATCTACATCACCCGGGAAACCAAACAAATACGTTCCCTCAGCTTTCCAAGCTCTATTTCCCCTCTTTTCAACCACATCCCAAAACCGAACGGTCACCCCAACCCAGCCATCTGCTAAATTCCTAAGCAAGTAGCGGCTTCACCACAGACCCATGCACGTCGGTCAGCCGGAAGTAGCGCCCTTGAAATTTGTACGTCAGTCGCGTGTGATCAATGCCCAGACAATGCAGCATCGTCGCATTCAGGTCATGCACATGCACCGGATCTTTGACAATGTTATATCCATAATCATCGGTCTCGCCGTAGACCGTCCCCGGCTTGGTCCCACCCCCGGCCATCCAAATCGTGAAGCAGCGCGGATGATGATCGCGGCCGTAATCGGTAGGCGTCAGCCGCCCCTGGCAATATACCGTCCGCCCAAATTCCCCGCCCCAAACTACCAGCGTATCGTCCAACATCCCGCGCTGCTTCAAATCCGTAACCAGCGCCGCCGACGCCTGGTCCGTTTCCTTACACCGGTTCGGCAAACCCTTCGGCAGCCCGCCGTGATGGTCCCAATCGCGGTGGAAAAGTTGGATAAACCGCACCCCACGCTCGGCCAAACGACGCGCCAGCAAACAATTCGCCGCAAATGTTCCCGGCTTCTTCGCATCCTCGCCGTATAGGTCGAACGTCGATTGCGGCTCCTTCGAGATATCGGTCAACTCTGGCACCGAACTCTGCATTCGAAACGCCATCTCGTACTGCGCAATGCGCGTCGCCGTCTCGGGATCGCCAAATTCGTCCAGCTTCATCTGGTTGATCTGGTTCAGCCCGTCCAGATATTTCCGTCGAGCATCACCACTCACGCCGGGCGGATTCGACAGATACAGCACCGGGTCTCCCACCGAGCGGAACTTCACGCCCTGGTAACGCGTCGGCAAAAAACCGCTACCCCAGAGGCGGTCGTAAAGCGGCTGGCCACCGCCTCCCTGCCCTGGAGAAATCATCACGACAAACGCCGGCAGTTCCTGCGTTTCCGCCCCCAGGCCGTAGGATAACCATGATCCGATGCTTGGGCGCCCGGCAATTTGCGCGCCGGTGGTTAGAAAGGTGACTGCCGGATCGTGATTAATCGCCTCGGTAAACAGCGATTTCACAACGGTCAGATCCCCCGCAATTTTCGACGTGTACGGCAGCAGTTCGCTCATATGCGCGCCGGCCGGGCCGTACTGTTTGAAGGTGAACTTCGACGGAACAATGGGAAACGTCGATTGTGAGGCTGACATGCCGGTTAGCCGCTGGCCGTTGCGGATCGATTCCGGTAACTCGCTACCGGCGAATTCGTTCAGGCGCGGTTTGTAATCGAACAGATCCATTTGCGACGGACCGCCCGATTGAAACAGGTAGATGACGCGCTTCGCCTTGGCCGGAAAATGCGGAACGCCCATCAGGCCCGCGGTGGGTGCACCTTCCAAAAGGCCCGATAAAGCAGCAAGACCCACGCCAGTAGCTGCTTTTCCAAACAGTGCACGCCGAGTGAGGTCGATCGAATTCATAAGCTCACACCATCCGTTCGACCGTGGCGCGGACACTCGTGTCTGCCGTGTCCAGAATCATCTCGAGACTTGTTACTATTGGTATCGAAGAGCGTCGAGATGAGTCTCGACGCGGCAGACACGAGTGTCCGCGCCACAAAAATGTTTCCCCGCATCCGCAATTCCTTTAGAAACTCATAATCAGACTGGCCACATTCACACACGCTGCCAGTTCCGCCGCATCCAACTTCTCATCGTGCCCGGAATCGCCCTGGCTCAAAAACTTCGAGACTCATCTCGACACTTGCCGCCAGCAACAGTAAACAGCACTGGCAAATATCTATTTCCCCGCATCCGCTATTCCTTAGTCACTGCTTCATCCAAATTCATAATCAGACTGGCCACATTCGCATAGGCTGCCAGTTCCGCCGCATCCAACTTCTCATCGTGCCCGGAATCGCCCTGGCTCAAAAACTTCGCTGCCACCTCGGGCTTGCCTTGAAATTGACCGCGAAATTCACCCAAAACACGCTGCAATACCGCAAGCTCCGTCGCCTTCGGACTGCGCCCTAACACCACTCGATACGCATAACTCAACCGGGCCGCATCGGTCATGCCGCCCTCATGCATCGCCCGCTCCGCCAGCTTCCGCGCCGCTTCCAAATACAGCGTATCGTTCATCAAATTCAGCGCTTGCAACGGGGTATTCGTGCGATTTTCGCGCACCGTACACGTTTCCCGATTCGGCGAATCGAAGGTGACCATTGACGGAGGAGCGATGGTCCGCTTCCAATATGTATAAAGACTACGCCGGTACAAACCCTCACCTTTGTCGGCTTGATACCCGCCGCCCCCGGTCAGTTCCTGCCACAACCCGGCCGGCTGATACGGCTTTACCGACGGCCCGCCCACATGTTCCACCAATAAACCGGCCATCGCCAAGCTGTTATCGCGAATCACTTCCGCAGGCAAACGAAGCCGCGAACCGCGCGCCATCAGCCGGTTTTCAGGATCTTTCGCCAGCAGCCCCGGCGTCACTTTCGACGATTGCCGGTAGGTGTTGCTGGTCACAATCGTCTTGATAATGTGCTTCACATCCCAGCCGCTGTCCATGAATTCGACAGCCAGCCAGTCCAGCAATTCCGGCTGCAGCGGCCATTCACCTTGCGAGCCAAAATCCTCTACCGTCTTCACCAAGCCGTTGCCAAAGAAGGTTTGCCAATAACGATTCACTTGAACGCGCGCCGTTAACGGGTTCGAACGGTCAACCAGCCAGTTCGCCAGTCCTAAACGATCCACCGGCCAATCCGTCTTCAAAGCCGGTAGAAACGAAGGAACAGCGGCCGTCACTTTTTCGCCGGGAGCATCGTAGGCACCGCGTTTTAGGATGAACGAATCGCGCTTATTTCCTTCAACCATCACCATCACGGTGGGAATCGATTCATAGAACTTCTTGCGCTCAGCACGCGCAACAAACATCGCCGATTGGGTTTGTTTTGTCGCCTCAGTAGCGAAGTTTTCGAGGAAACAGAGCCGCAATTTCGCCGATTGCGCGGCTGTGCGGGTGGTCAGCTTAGCAATTTGCGGAATCGTTTCCAGTACTGGAAGAGTGCTGAGCTCTTCCGGAGTAAGTGCAACCTTATAGACACGGGCATCGTCAATCAGACCCTGAAAACGCATCCCACCGCCGGCGCCAATCCGTAACGATTCTTTGTTGCTGAACGGGAACGTTAATTCGTCAAACAGGATGTTCAGTTTTTGGTCCACGCCGTCCACGTACATATGGACGCCGGACCCTTTGCGATAACCGTCGTAACTCACCGCTACATGCTGCCATTGATTTAGCTTCACTGGCTGGGCAGATTCCACGCGCAGGCTGATGTCGGTATAGCGCAGCGTGATGTGCAAACGCAGCTTGCCGTCGATCAGGTAGAGGCCGTATCCGCTGCCTTCCAGGTAATCTTCGGCACGGGAAATAATGGCGCCCTTCGGGTTTGTAGGGTTGATCCAGGCTGCCAGCGTAAACGGGTCAAGATAGCTGAACTTGGCTACTTCATTCCCCAGAGTGGCGAATGATTTGCCGTCAAATTGGCGGGCCTGTTTCACCTTGCCGTCAACGATTGGGAGCTTGCCTTCTGATTCTACGGCGTGGCTATCGAGCCTTTCGTGGGCAACCATATTTTGCGTTAAATGCCAATCGTAGGCGGCGTTTTTGCGGATCTTCTTTTCCCATTCGCTTTGCGCTTTTTGGATGGCCGGTTCCAGACTCGTCCACTGGGTTTCTGCGTCGGTCATTTTGCGATCAAACGTCGCCAGTTTTGCGTCCATTTCCGGCGTTGGGGCTTTGATGAACGGCTCTTCGTTACCGAAGTTGTAGACCAGCCCGCGCTCGGGAATGTTGTTGAAAAAGGCGAAGAGCTGGTAAAACTCTTTCTGCTTCATCGGGTCGTATTTATGGTCGTGGCAACGAGCGCAACCGAATGTCAGGCCCAGCCAAACGGTGGATGTGGTTTCTACACGATCGGCCACATATTCGGTGCGAAACTCCTCTTCCACGATGCCGCCTTCAGCGCTAGTGCGGTGGTTGCGATGAAAGCCGGTGGCGATTTTTTGGTCCAGAGTGGCGTTCGGCAGCAGGTCTCCTGCAATCTGTTCGATGGTGAAACGGTTGAAAGGTTTGTTTTGCTGAAACGCGTTGATCACCCAATCGCGCCAGCGCCACATGGAGCGCACACCGTCGGATTGGTATCCGTTGGTATCGGCGTAGCGTGCGGCTTCAAGCCAGCGAATCGCCATCCGTTCGGCGTATCGCGGTGAAGCAAGCAGGCGGTCAACCAAAGCCTCATACGCTTTGGGTGATTCATCCTTTATATAGGATTCAATTTCGGTTTCGGTTGGTGAAAGCCCTGTCAGGTCGAGCGTGACCCGGCGGATTTGGGTTCGTTTTTCTGCCGGGGGCGAGGCCTTTAATTGTTCTTTATCTAGGCGGGCTAAAACGAAGGCATCGATCGGGTTGGCAACCCAGCCGGGGTTTGAAACCTTGGGCAATGCAGCTTTGGTTGGAGCAATAAAAGCCCAATGATTTTGATAAACAGCCCCTTCGGCTATCCACTGCCGTAGCAGTTCTATTTCGGCCGCCGGCAGCTTATCGTGACCAGAATAGGCGGGAGGCATGCGCTGGGCTTTGTTTTCGGTGATGACGCGTTTATAGATTTCGCTGGCCTCGGGGTTGCCGGCAACAATGGCGAAGCGCCCTTTGCCCAAATCCTGCTTGGCGGCGGCTTCCTGATCCAGGCGCATTTTGGTTTTGCGGTTGCCATTATCGGGACCATGACAGGCAAAGCAGCGGTCGGAAAGAATCGGCCGGATGTCGCGATTGAATTCCACCGCGGCAGTTAACGGTAAGGCAAGAGCGAAAATAGCGATACGAAGCATCCATCCAGATTTTAGCGTAGCTTGAGGCAGACCATTGGTTTTTGATCACCTTTAACCCAACCAATGCGCCTGCTCAGGCGCGTAAGCTGGTTGTATGAATAGCGATCGAGTAGCTGTATTGGTCACTGGTGGAACGTTCGATAAGGAATATGACGAACTGACCGGACAATTATTTTTCAAGCAGACGCACGTAAACGACATGCTGCAATTGGGCCGATGCAGTTTGCCGCTTTCCGTTAAAACATTGATGATGATTGACAGTCTGGAAATGACGGATCGCAATCGGGTGCAGATCCTTCAGGCGTGTAAGAGTGCTCGCCAAAAGCGCATTGTGATTACGCACGGAACAGACACGATGGAAAATACGGCGGCAGTTTTGGGCCCGGAAATCAAGGACAAGACTGTGGTTTTAACCGGCGCAATGATTCCGTACAAATTCGGCAGCTCTGACGGGATATTCAATTTGGGAACGGCGATTGCATTTGCGCAAACATTGCCGCCTGGCGTTTACGTGGCGATGAATGGCCGCTATTTTGCTTGGAATGCCGTGCGTAAGAATCGCAAGATCGGGATGTTCGAGCACAAGACCTGAGCAGCCCATGTTGAGGCATAATGTTGAGGCATAATAGTGACTTGTCACCGGAAATCGCAGCGTTGAAAAAACTGTCGGCCAAAGTGGGCCGAGATTTGAACTTAACCCAAGGGGCTGGGGGCAACACGTCCGTAAAAATCGACGGCGTGTTGTGGGTGAAAGCTTCCGGCAAGTGGTTAAGTGCGGCTGAAGAGGAAGAGATTTTTCTGCCTGTTGATTGTGAGCGTGTGCGACGTACGATTCCGGAAGGTTCGAACGACCCCGAGGCTACCACACCGCAAATTGAAACACCGCTGCGAGCTTCAATTGAAACGTCGTTTCACGCTTTATTGCCGCAAAAAGCGGTGGTCCATGTGCATTCGGTTAACGCAATTGCCTGGGCAGTGCAACGGCAGGGCGAAGACCGGCTTGGTGAATTGCTGCATGGTTTGGAATGGCGCTGGGTTCCGTATATCCGGCCAGGAATGCCGTTGACCCGGCTGATGACGAAAATGGTTTCAGAGCGGGTGAATGTTTGGGTGCTGGCAAATCATGGGTTGATTGTGGCGGCAGATTCAGTGGCGGAATGCGAAGCGCTGCTTGATGAAGTGGAGCGGCGGATTGCGATTACGCCACGGCTTGAGCATTGCAGTTTGCAAATGAACGCCGAGCACTGGAAGCTTCCTAAGCATGTGATCGCCCACCAGGCGGCAACAACTTCCCAACGGGTCGCGATGGCTGTACGAGGGTCGATGTATCCGGATAATACGGTGTTTTTAGGGCCAGCGTGTGGTGAGTGGCGGGCAGACGAGAGCGTAGAGCAGGCCGAGGAGCGTTACCGGACGAGATGGCAAATGCCGCCGCAAGCGTTGGTTTCTGAGGGTGCCGGATTACTGGTCCGCGACAATGCCAGCGCGGGTGCCGAAGAGATGGTGGCCTGTTTGGGCCTGGTGTTGTCCCGAATCGAGGATCCTTCCGAAGGCGTGTTCCTTGAGCAGGAAGAGATTTACGGATTGATGAATTGGGATGCCGAAAAATACCGGCAGAGCTTGATTACTAACTGAAAGTTGAATATGCAAATTATTATTCCGATGTCCGGGTTTGGCGAACGGTTTCGCAAGGCCGGCTACACTGTTCCCAAACCGATGATCCCCGTCGATGGCAAACCAATTGTGTGCCACGTGGTTGATATGTTTCCTGGTGAAACGGACTTCTTATTCATCTGTAATCAGGATCATTTGGATACGCCGGAGTATCGAATTCGCGAGACGTTGGAGCAGTATTGCCCGACAGGCAAAGTTGTGGCGATAGCACCGCATAAGCTTGGTCCGGTATACGCGGTTTCGCAAGTGTACGATTTAGTCCGGCGCGACGTGCCCGTTGTTTTGAACTACTGCGATTTTACCTGCTATTGGAACTGGGAGCACTTCAAGAAGTTTACGGCGATTACCAATTGTGACGGCGCCATCCCTTCCTACCGCTATTTCCATCCGCATTTACTTGGATCAACCTACTACGCCTATCAACGGGAAAAACATGGATGGGTGAAGGAAATACAGGAAAAGATGCCATACACGGATACACCGATGAATGAGTATGCATCGAGCGGTACTTACTATTTCCGGACCGGTGAGAAGATGGTGGATTACTTCAACCAGACCATTGGCCGGGAAGATTTGATGGTTGGCGGAGAGTATTACGCAAGCATGGTTTACCGGCCAATGCTGGAAGCGGGCGAACGAATTGCTGTTTATGAGCTGCAGCACTTTATGCAGTGGGGAACGCCCCATGATTTGGCTGAATATGTAAGGTGGTCGAAGACTTTTAGCGGGCTGATAAACCCTAAGTTTCGGGCGCATCCAGTTGCTCCGGGGCGGGGAGCGTTGGTTGTGCCAATGGCTGGTTTGGGTCAACGGTTTGCCGACCGCGGCTATCGTACCCCAAAGCCGTTGATTCCGGTTTCCGGCGAACCGATGGTAGTGCAAGCCGCAAGTGACATGCCTGCGGCCGACCAGCATGTGTTCGTTTTGCGTAAAGATTTGACGGGCCTTGAGGAAATCCAGAAGAGTTTATCAGCAGCTTTTGCAGGTGCAGAATTTGAGGTGTTGGAGGAGCTCACCGAT
>JBBRJC010000113.1:0-9021 GCA_038220135.1 Bryobacterales bacterium
TAACAGCGTTGCGCGAATTGGGATTGCCACTCGATCCGCCGCGAAAGCTGTGGACTCGCGAAGAATGCCAGCAGTTGGAACGGGCTGGCATTTTCGACCAACAAATCTTTGAGTTGATCGAAGGGGAGTTGTTCAACAAGAGGGGCAAGAACCGTCCGCATGCTCTGACGATGATGTGTGTGCTCAAGTGGTTGATACAAACTTTTTCGATTGAATTCGTGAATACCGAAACTCCGATCAATGTTTCTCCCGAGGATAATCCGACAAGCGAACCCCAGCCTGATTTGATTGTTTTCAGGACCGCTGCAAAGCAATTTCGGTCAGTCAGTCCGAGTGGTAGTGATCTGCGGCTTTTGGTGGAAATTTCCGATTCCAGCCTCAAGTTCGACCTTGTCAAAAAGGGACGTCTTTACGCGCGGGCCGGACTTTCTGAGTATTGGGTAGTGGATACCACTGGGCGCCGCCTCATTGTTCACCGCGCCCCGAAGGATGGAATGTTTCAATCAATCACGGAGTATTCGACTAGCGAGAGTGTGGCCCCGCTAGCTGCGCCGCAGTCGCCATTTCCTGTTGCTGATGCATTTGCCTGGGACGACTATAGTTACTAAACCTCAACAACCGCCTTGCCCATCACATTCCGGTTCGCCAATTCCCGGAGCAGCTTCGGTGTATCGGCCAAAGCACCGCGCAGGCCCACCACCGGTTTGATCTTGCCCAACTCGAAGTAGCGCATCAACTCTGCATGCGCCTCGCCCGGGTAGTTCGGATTTCCTGCAACGTAGCCGCCCCAGAACACGCCCACCAGCGACATGTTTTTCAGCAATGCCCGATTTGCGGCAAACGACGGAATGCGCCCGCTGGCAAAGCCAATTACAAGATGCCTGCCGAATGGGGCTATGCACTTACTGGACAGATCGAAAACGTCACCGCCTACGGGATCGTAAATCACGTCCGCTCCTGCGCCGCCAGTGAGTTTTTTCACTTCGTCAGTCCAGCCATCTTTCGTGTAATCGAGCGTGAATTCGGCTCCCTGTTCCATTGCGAATTGACGTTTGGATTCTGTCGATGCAGTGGCAATGATGCGTGCACCCATAGCCTTGCCTAACTGAATTGCACTCATGCCGACGCCGCTTGCGCCAGCGTGGACCAGCAGCCATTCGTCTTTCTTCAATTCGCCGCGCAGTCCAAGGCCAAACAGCGATGTCTGATAGACGATTGGTAGAGCTGCTGCTTCGGCGAAGTCCATCGAAGCAGGCAAGCGAAACACTTTTGTCGATGGGGCTATGCAGTATTCCGAGAACGCGCCTCCTTGCGGTAACGCAATCACTCGGGAGCCGATGGCCCAACCGGGGACGCCTTCACCGACGGCATGAATTACACCGCTTACTTCAGCGCCGGGAGTGAACGGGAATGGCGGCTTATATTGGTACTTTCCCTGGACCTGTAGAACGTCGAAGAAGTTTAATGCTGCGGCTGAAACCTTAATACAGATTTCGCCTGGCTTGGGTTCGGGGATGGCTACATCGCTCCATACCATGTCTTCCGGTTCGCCCCAGCCGTTCACTAACCATGCTTTCATTTTGCGTTCCCTTGAACTCGCGAATTTGCTGACCGGCATTACTGGATAGCCAGTAAATGCAGGAGCATTAAGAGTGATGATAGCAGGCTCAATGAGTGGGGTTAAGCGGGGTTAGATTAGTTGCGCCGCAAGGTCGTGCAATTCGTTGGCGTGGTCACGAATCAACGCGTCGGCTAATATTCGTAAACGGCGCATGTTGCTTGCAGCCGCTTTGTCCATTGCTCTGGTGGATGCATCGAGTTGCGGCTGGAAGCGGTAGTAGCGCGGACCTGGGAACTTGCCGGGCAATAATTGCCGAAGCTGATAGTCAACGGTTTGACTGCCTCCGTCCATAACAATGTTAAAAACCGGCTTGGCCCATTGTGCTAAACCCCATCCCTTTGCCCTTGCATGGGTAATCGATTCGCGTTGCATTCCTGTTCCCAAAGAGACAACCAGAAAATCATCAGCCAGCGGATTACGCGTTCGAGCTTCAACCAGCGCACACATTGCGGGGTTATTGGCGTAGACTCCACCATCGATCAGCGCGAAATAATCGTTAGTGGTTTGGGCGGCAAGCTTCATTGGTTCAAAGTAGGTGGGCGCAGCAGAAGTTGCCCGCGCGACATCGCACATTGAGAAATCATAGGCTTCGTTTTGGCAGGCGTTGCTGCTCTTAAAGAAGAATGGAATGCTGCGTTCAATCTCATAGCTTGGGATCAGAACATCGGTTATCGACTGTTTGAGGCGGGCATCTCCGAAATATTTGTCCAAAACATTTTGGATACCATTTGTTGGATACTTCTGATCGGCAACAGCTCCCATGGATTGAATTTTGTACAACAAGGGACGGGCGAAAATACGCTGCGATTCCTGTTCATAAAGCCCGGCCATTTCTTCCGCCGTATACTGCGGCGCACCTTTGTTTGAAGGCTTTACAAGCCCGAGCGCAAGAATTCCGCCGGTAGATGTGCCCGCTATCAAGTCGAACAAATCGGCAATCGGCTTGCCTGTGATCCTCTCCAGTTCAGCCAACATCAGGGCAGGGATGAGGCCCCGAACCCCTCCGCCGTCAATCGATAGAATTCGCACTGGTTTTGCCATGGATATTGTTCTCCTGGCAATAACTGTAGTGTTAGGGACGATTGCGTCTGTTGGCTCGGCGATGTCGGATTGAGGTGACTGAACTGTTGTAACGTCATGAAAGCATGGAACTTATAAGGACTTTAAGAGTAATGGTTGGCTTGGTAAAAGTATTGTGACCGCCGCCAATAGTACTTCGCCAGCTTTAGTACCGGCTTCAGACATGCAAGGGGTTTCATCATATCCATCACAGTTTGAGCACTCTGTGTTGTAACCTAGACAGTACGCGGTGACGCCTTCATAATTTGGAAGCGCAAGTGCCGTGCCAATAAAAAGGGGCGGCATGCTGGTAGATTTTGAGGTGGTTAAAAGGGCGCAGCAGGGTGAAGATGCTGCCTATAACCAGCTTATCCAGGCTTACCGCAAACGGATTTTAGGAACCATTGGACGTCTCATTGGCAAGCCTGAAGATGTTGAGGATGTTGCTCAGGAAGTTTTTGTACGGCTCTATTTTTCGCTTGATCAATTGCGAGAGCCGGAAATGTTTGAACCGTGGTTGCATCGGCTGACCGTCAATTCCGCGTATGATTATTTGCGGAAGCAAAAGCGCAGGCCGGAATCGCGGATGAGTGATTTGAGTGAGCAGCAAGTGATTATGGCTGACGCGGTGGCCAGTGGCACACAGCGCATTGAAGAAGACCGGCGAGGCCAAGTTCGCGAGCTGGTTAGCTCTTTGTTGAGCGAAGTGAGTGAGGAAGACCGATTGCTTTTGACCTTGAAAGAGGTTGAGGGGCTCTCGCTGAAAGAGCTGGAAAAAATCTATAAAGTGAATGAAAACGCTTTAAAGGTTCGATTGTTTCGCGCTCGCCAAAGAGTCCTGAAGGCATTTGGCAGGTTGTCAGGCGATAGTCAGGTTGGTTAAAATATGTTTACCCCTGTTGGTTGCCAGGAGAGATTTTGATGCCCGATAATAGAATGATGACGAACCCGGAACAGAAGCTGGATAATTTGTTTGCGGCATACCGCTCGGCTTGCCCGGAAGTGGATTGTTCGGCTGCCTTCGTACCTGGTATTTGGCAGAAGATTGAGGCGCGCAGGCGCACATCGATCCTGCAACTTTGGACGCGAAATTTTATTGCCGCTTCAGCCACCCTCTGTTTACTGTTTGGCCTATTCCTTATTTCCCCGGTCCCCAGTGGATCGCATTTTGCTTATTATCTGGATGTTCTTGATGATGACCATGATTCGGAAATCCGGGCCGATCTGCATTTGATGAAATCGCATCCGGCGATGGACGCATCTGAAGAACCGATTCTGGTGGAAGAAGAATGAAACGCACGCAGTATTCGTTGATTTTGTCGCTCCTATTGGTTTTCGCAAGTGGTACGGTTGTTGGTGCTTTCGGCTTGCATTTATACACGGCGAAAACCGTCACTGCAACTTCGCGCAAGTCTCCGGAGGAATTCCGGCGTGCTTATGTGGAAGATTTAAGGACACGCTTAGGTTTGAACGCGGATCAGGTGCTGAAGCTGAACACTGTGTTGGATCAGACTCGTTCGCAATACAAAGATGTGCGTGACCGCATGAAGCCGGACATGAACCGGATCAAGTCCGAACAGATTGAAAAAGTGAATTCGATGCTATCGCCGGAACAGCAGAAGAAGTATGAAGCGTTCCGCACCGAGCAAAGCAATAAAGCCACGCAAGGCCAACCCTCGGGCTTCTAAACTGAGCTTAGTGGTTGCGGCCAAGTAACACGGCTTGCGAATTAACAAGCTTGCCCCGCTGTGAAGCCCGTTTATAAACTCCATCGGCCGACATACGGCGCGCCTTCACGTTGTCATTCAAATAGACTGTAAGGATGCCGTCCCGGACACGCTTTACCAAATCTGGACTTCGTATGGGAACCAAAACTTCCACACGCCGGTCCAGATTTCGTGGCATTAAGTCCGCACTTCCCATATAGATTTCTTCCGCGCCGCCGTTTGCAAAGTAGTATAGCCGGCTGTGTTCAAGGAACCGCCCTACGATACTGGTCACGCGAATCTTTTCGCTAAATCCTTTGAGCCCTGGACGCAGGCAACATACCCCGCGCACCACCAAGTCGATTTCCACCCCGGCCTGCGACGCCCGATAAAGGCAGCGAATGATTGAAGGGTCCACCAGGGCATTCATTTTGAAAATAATCCGAGCCTGTCTGCCGCGTTTTTGATGTTCAATTTCGCGTTCAATCATAGCTTCAAAACCTTGGCGGAGATTGACCGGCGCAACCAGCAGACGGCGATAATCTTTCTTGCCGGAATAGCCGGTGAGGAAGTTGAAAAGGTCCGTTGCATCCTGGCCTACTTCTTCGTCGCAAGTGAACATGCCCACGTCGGTGTATTGCTGAGCCGTGGCTGCATTGTAGTTGCCAGTGCCCAGATGAACGTAGCGCCGAATTGAGGCACCTTCCTTGCGCACCACAAGGGCCACCTTGCAGTGGATCTTCAACCCAAGCAATCCATAAACCACGTGCACGCCCTGGCTTTCTAACTGCCTGGCCCATTCGATATTACTCTCTTCATCGAAACGTGCCTTCAATTCCACCAATACAGCAACCTGTTTGCCATTTTCCATTGCTTCAAGCAATGCCGCGACAATAGGCGAGTCCCGGCCAATGCGGTAGAGCACCATTTTTATAGCCAGCACATCGGGATCGTGAGCCGCATGGCGCAGAAATTCCACCACCGGTTGAAACGAATCAAACGGATGATGCAGCAAAATGTTCTGGGCGCGAATTACGGAAAAGAAGTCCTGATCCTCGCCAGTATTGGTCAGCACCGCTGGTGTGCCTGGCATTAATGGAGGTGCCTTCAAATCAGGCCTGTCCAAACTGTATAGGAACATCGCACGCTTGGACGAAATCGGGGCTGCCAACCGGTACACGTCGGTTGGATCCACTTCCAGATTGTGCATCAGGATTTTGAGGATTGAGCGCGGCATGTCGTGGGTCACCTTCAACCGCACCACACTTCCAAAGCGGCGTTGGCGAACCCCCTCGGCTATCGTCTCCAATAGATCTTCTGCTTCCAGTTCCTTGATTGCAATTTCTGCGTCGCGAGTAACGTGGAACGGATGAACCGCAACAATTTCCATACCTGGAAAGAGCTTGCCTAAATTTTCGCCAATCAGTTCTTCAATCCAAACGAATGTGGCTGTACTATGAGCCTGCTTGCCCGACTTTTTTTTCTCGTCGGCAGGAATCAATTGCGGCAGCGTATCTGGCACCTTCACACGCGCAAAGCGTTCTTCACCGTGGGAATCACGAACCACCACTGCCAGGTTCAAACTTAGGTTGGAGATGTGGGGAAAAGGGCGGCCCGGGTCGAAGGCAAGGGGCGTTAACACGGGGAAAATGGTTTCGTGAAAATAGCGGTTCACCAGCAGGCGCTGCTCTGGTTTGAGGCTTGCAAGCGTCCGCACATGTATGCCGGCCTTGGCTAATTCCGGAATCAGGTGCTTATCGCGCAGCGTCTGTCCGTCTTTCATCAACCGCGTAACTTCTTTGCGAATGGCTGCCAGTTGTGCCCGTGGCGTGGTGCCATCGGGTCCAACTTCCTGACTACCTGAGTCCACTTGAGCAAGCAGCCCGGCCACGCGTACCATGAAAAACTCATCAAGGTTGGAGTCGAGAATTGCCAGAAACTTGATGCGCTCCAGCATGGGATTAGCTGGATTTTCTGCCTCTTCAAATACTCGCCGTTGAAACGCCATCAGGCTCAGTTCACGGTTGATGTAGAGTTTGGGATCGCGTAAAGTGGCCTGTTCGCGTTGGACTGCCTTGGCTGGAATTGGCATTGGGCTGAATCTTCAGTGTAACTGGTACGCTTGGGGCCGCGCTGAATTTTGGTCTACTGCTTAACGGCAACAGGCATGGCCGTGACAGACAATTTCTCCCGCCCCTCAATTTCCAATTTGAAAGTTTCAGGCAGCGGGCCGTCTCCTTGAATGGTCAACAAATAAGCTGAACGAATGGCCTCAAAAATGGAACGCACCTTGTCGCCAGAGGCCTTGCGCATATCCCTCAGCTTGAAGCTCACACCACCAGTTTGCGATGCCAGTTGATCCAGCACCGCGTGACGGGCAGAACCCAGGGAGACAGGGAAAATAGACACGCCTTTGCGACGGGCCACCTCCAGCACTTCGGTTTCCGTCGTTCGGCTTGGACCTTCAATTCCCGCAGAAAGCAGCACAATCACGCCGAAGCGCTCCCCTTTGCCGAAGCCATCTTCGATTGCCGCATAAAGCGCATCAAGCATTCGCGGGCTATTGGCGAATTTCACTCCCGCCGCAGCCTTGCTCAAGCGCTCTTTGTCACTAGTAAATTCTTGCAGCACGTCGGCAGAAGTATGAACACCAATCAGCGCCATCTGATCGCCAGGGGCCAGTTCGTTGATTAGTGGGAGAATGGCTGGTTGCACCGCAGCACCCACCAAAGATGTGTCGATCAGCAGCATGATCTTGCGCGGTTCCGCAGGCAGTGAGGTAACGCTTTCAACCGCCAATTCAGATTTGAAATCGGAAGGGGTAAGGCCCGAAACACAGTGCCCTGTTTTAGAATCGAACACGCTCACAAGCAAAGTTGTCGAAGCTTGCATCGGGCAGGCAAATAGCAGCATCGCAAGTGCGATTTCGCGCATCGGTTTATTCCGCTTTCTTAGCTTTGGCAACGCGGACACGGGCACCGGTATCGAGCTTGGTTAACTGGGAAGTGGCCACCTGATCGCCATCACTAATTCCTTCCAGAATCTCGATATCCTGATCGAAACGCTCGCCCAGCTTTACTTCCCGCGCTTCAATTGTGCCTTCCTTAACCACATAAGCTTTATTCGATCCCAGAACGTAGTTCACCGCTTTGGTTGGCACCAACGTCACCCGCTCCACCTTTTGCGTGGGCAAGTGGGCTCTGGCGTACGAGCCAGGCTTCAATTCTCCCTTGGGGTTATTGATCAGCGCCTCAACCATAAACGTGCGCTTGTTTTGATCCACTGTTGGAGAGATGCGGCTGATAATGCCAGTGAATTGCCGGCCTTCAAATGCTTCCAGCGAAACTGTCACAACTTGCTTGGTGCGCACCCAGGGCGCCATACGTTCCGGCACATCAATGCGCAAACGAACAGGATCTATTTTGACTAGAGTAAACATCGGTGTGTTCGCCTTGACGTATTGACCCAGCGTGATTTGCCGGTCCTTCACGAAGGCTCGAAACGGGGCGTAGATTGTGGTGTCGCGTAGCTTTTTGCGCTGCAGTTCCAGCATCGCCTTGAAGCGCTCCACTTCCTGAATCAGGTTGCGGGTTTGGTTCAGCGTTGCATCATATGCGGCGACGGCGGAGGTGCGGCGGGAGGAGGCCTGATCAAGGTCAGTCTTTGGGCCAATGCCTTGTTCCACCAACTGCCGGGTGCGGGCAAAGCGTTGCTCCGATTCGGTGACATCTGCCTGTGCTTTGCGCACTTCCGGAGTCTGCTTAATGTCCTTTACTTTGTCGTTTTCGTTCTTCAGCCCCAATCGTTCGAGCGATTGCCGCAGTTGCGCTTCATTTGTGGCAACCACGTATTTCTGTTCCTCTTCAGAGATGCGAGCCAGGATTTGATTGGGTTCAACTGGATCGCCGATATCGACTTTCACCTGATCGATTTTGCCGTCAATTTCGGCACTAACCACAACCTCTTCCATCGGGAAAAGCGTGCCAATTCCATCCACTGAGCGTTGCACTTCACGCATTTTGGCGGAGGCCGTGAGAATCTCAATTGGGCCTGTGTCCGCCTTTTTTTCAACGACGGCCGTTGGACGTTTACAGCCGGTGGCAAATACGGAAAGGATGAGGAGCGCAACAACCGGCTGATTAAACATTACACCCTTGTTGTAACGCATTCCGGCGGGGTGACGCTACTGGATTTGTGTGGATCTTTGGAAAAGAAATGAACAAGTGAAGATGGTGGGCGTGCAGGGACTCGAACCCCGGGCCTCTTCCGTGTGAAGGAAGCGCTCTAACCAACTGAGCTACACGCCCAAAACATTAGGTTAACACACTGTTTCCGAAAATTGGGCTTCGATGGCCGGATTTACGCGCAAAATGTGGCTAGTGCAAGCCCATTCCGACGATGACATTAATCCCCAGAGAAAACAGCAGGGCACCGAGAAATACGCACACCGGCAAGGTGAGAACCCATGCCAACAGAAGGTTGCGCAGCGTCCCCATTTGCAAACCGGAATGGTTGGCCGCCATCGTGCCAGCTACCGCGCTGGAAAGCACGTGAGTGGTGCTTACGGGCAGACCTGCAATGTCCGCAGCTGCGATGGTGGTGGCTGCAATCAGTTCGGCTGCCGCGCCTTGTGCA
>JBBRJC010000114.1:0-8974 GCA_038220135.1 Bryobacterales bacterium
GGGCTGCGGTCTATAACGCCTGGGGCCAAACGTTCAATGGCGAGATAGCCATCGTTTTGAATGGGTCCCTTGCCGTCGATCGGAGCGCCGAGTGCGTCCACAACGCGGCCAAGGAAGCCGTTGCCCACCGGAACCGACATAATACGTCCGGTTCGCTTTACTTCGTCGCCTTCTTTGACGAGGTGGAACTCACCCATCAACACCGCACCAACCTGATCTTCTTCCAGGTTCAATGCAATACCGGTGACGCCGTGAGGGAATTCGATCAGCTCGCCAGCCATGACGAGTTCAAGACCGTGAATACGGGCAATACCGTCACCGACCGAGATAACCGAACCGGTCTCGGAGACGTTTACCGCTTTGTCGTAATTTTCAATTTCGTCTCGCAGTACGCGAGCGATTTCATCTGCCCGAATTTGAGCCATAATTTTTCCGAGTTACTCAGCCACCAGCTTCTTGCGCAGGCCATCCAGAGTGCCACGCACAGAGCCATCGTAAATTGTTGAACCAACACGCACCATGACGCCACCGATCAACTCAGGGTTCACAGTAAAATTGCCTTGCACTTTCTTGCCAGTGCGGCGTTCCAAAGATTCCTGAATGCGCGCCTTATCTGCATCACCAAGCACAATCGCCGAAGTGATTTGAGCGCGCGCAATGCCCATCCGCTCATCAAGCTGAGCCTGAATCGCTTCAAGGATGCCACCAATCATCGCCGTGCGGCGGTGATCAATGATCACATAAAGAAAGTTACGAATGATCTTCGCCAGCGGCAGCATCTCTGCAAAACGGGCAATTACAGCACGCTTGCGGGCCGGAGCCACGGCGGGGGACAACAACACATTCAACAAATCAGACGAGCTATCGAGCATCCCCTTGAAAGCTTTAAGCTCCACCAAAGCCTGTTCCGCGTTGATCGATTCCACTTTCGGATCGAAAATCACATCAACCAGAGCGCGGGCGTAGCGGGAGGCAACAGCGGCTGACATTAGTTAAGCCTCTTCAAAAATCCGTTGATCAACTGGCCTTCGGTTGCGGCATTGATCTGCCCCCGAATTTTCGTCTCAGCCAATTCCAAAGCGAGTTTGGCCGAGTAAGACTTCAATTCAGCCACGGCAGTCTTGGTTGTGGATTCAATTTCCAACGCAGCAGAATGTTCCAGCTTCTGGAGTGCCGCCTCAGTTTCGCGCTCAATGCGGAGGCGCTCAATTTCAAGCTCTTTCGACGCACCAACACGGATCGCTTCAATTTCGCTATCAAGCGTAGCCAGACGCTTCTCAATATCGGACGTTTTCGCTTCAGCAGAGCGCTTCATTTCAGCAGCTTCACGCAGATCGCGTTGAATCTCTTCATCGCGGCCTTTGAAAAACGCCGGTGCCATCTTGGCGATCATGTAACCAAACAACCCGGCGAGGATCGCAAAGTTGATCCACTTAAGAAACATGCTCGGGCCATGCTCTGCCCCACCTTGCTCATTACCCAGGGCGATGACGGCGGTGGAAAGCGAGAGGATCAGAACGGTTTGCCAACGGCGCATTATGCAGTCCTCCGCAAAACGGAGTTTGCAATTTCGTCAGCCAGGCGGTCGGTTTCAGCGGAAAGGGTGATGCGGGCGGCCGATGCCTGAGCAAGCACTTCAGCCTTACCGGCTGCGATTTTCGATTCGGTCTTGGTGCGGGCTTCAGAAACGCGAGTGGCATGGCGGGCAACCCATTGAATACGAGTGGCTTCCCGTTCCTGGGCGAGCTTGGCACGAACTTCGTCCAGCTTCAACTCAAAGGCAACGGCCTTGGCTTCAGCGGCTTTTAGGCTATCCTGTGCAGCTTTCCTGGCACCGGCGGTAGCTTCGTGGCGTTGCTTGAGGACTTTTTCAATAGGGGAAAAGAACATGCGCCGCAAGTAGAGATGCAGCAATAGGAACAGGATAAAGGTGGGTAGACCTTTTAACAGAATCCCAGCGAGCGCGTTAAGCGTGGCGTCCATTTGGATAGTTTGAGGGTGGGCGAGAAGAACAGAACAACTCAGCAAGCCCCTGAATTGTTTACATTAGCATATCTTCTACTGCGTGGGCAAGTTTCAGCGCAAATTGGGGCAAAGCAGGTGCAACCGGGCACACTTTGGGCTCGGCTATTTATGATCTGGTATCGATGAGTGGAGTTATGCAAGGAAGAGGTTTGAACCGTTGTCATTTTGTCCTTTATTCTGACAGCAGAATTTGTATTTTTTTCCCGATTGGCATGGGCAGAGCTGGTTGCGTCCGATTTTCGAGGAGTGAGCCATGCCGTTTTGACCAGTGTTGTATTCCATTTCGGGTTTGTTTTGCGCGGCGGGGCGAGTGGAGGGGATGGCTTTTAAAATCTTTAGGTTGCGATGGAAGAGGCGTTCGGCACGGGTGCGGTAGGCTTCGATACGGGCTAGGGTTTTGTAGGCTGAGTCGTCCAGGAGGGGGTCGATTTCGGTGGTGGCTGAGAGATCGGATTCGAGGCGATGGCAGCGGTCGATGTTCCAGGCGGCCAGGACTAGTTGCTTGAACAGGGTTAGCTCAGAGGGGGTGTAGGGCCGGATTTCGTATTGAAATGCGGCTTGGAGGGCGTCGAATTGGGTTTGTTCTTCCGGGGTGCGGATGACTGGGTAGGTGGCGGTTAGGCCGTGTTTGGTGGCGTTTTTGGAAGTGGCGGATTTGCCTTCGGGGGAGCGGGGGCCGGTGGATTGTTGGGCGTTTAGCTGGTTGGCGGTGATTTGGGCTGTAGTGGACATTTGTGCTCCTATTTGGATCTTCTACGTAACGCGGATTATTCGGGGTTCGAGGGTGCTTCGAACAAGCGAAAGGCAGCCTCGGCGGGCTGCCTTTCTGGGATTTATGTTCGTCCGGTGGCTTGCGCTCGCGGATCGTTAGCCTGTAATAGAGTTTATCACGGGGTATGCAAATTGCTTGTTGCTGAAAGTGGGTTAAGTTACAGATATGAAATGGGTTGGCTTAGTTTGCATTGCCTGTGACCGGGGTCGGCTAGAATTAGGTGGTTGTGGCAAGTGACTGATAAAGCGTAAGTTAGCTGGTCTTTTTTCCCTCGGCGTGAAACGCGCTTTAGGCATTAAAAATTACTGTTTCTCAAACTTGCGAAGAACCAAGCATATGCTTCGAGGTGCCAGTGAGATGAAACATAAATCCGTTAGCGAGATTTGCCGATGAGTCCCATAAAGTAATGCTGTTTCCGTGTCGATGTTCTCCTTGACAATCTAATTGAAAATCTTTGACAGAAAAGGGGAATATTAATGCACTTATCGTCTATATTGCGGCCACTCCTGAGTGGAACGTTAGTTGCGTCATTGCTGGGATTATCTGTGAGCGCCATTGAAGCCCAGGAGTCTAGCTTGCAGGAGGGCACCCCAATTCGGATGCGGCTCAACCGGACTATCTCTTCGGCGAATGCGAAGCTAAATGAAAACGTCGATTTTGAAACTCTCGATGATGTGTCACTTAACGGTACAATTATCATCCCAAAGGGGTCTACCGCAATTGGAACTGTTACTGAAGCTGCATCCAAACGACGAATGGCGCGGGGTGGAAAGCTTTCGATGAATATTGACTATTTACGTCTGCCTGGAGGAGAAAGACTTCCCCTTCGTGGTGTTCAGGAAGGCAAGGGAGGCGGACACACTGGAGCAATGACAGGCGCAATGCTTGCAACCGGCGTCGTTTTCTTTCCAGCGGCTCCTCTTTTTCTTTTCATACACGGCAAAGATTTCACGCTTCCAAAAGGCCACGAGGTAACTGTGTATACAAATTCCGAATATAAGCCGGGTGAAAACCTGAACATTCAAATTGCACAAGTCCATGCTCCGTCGGCTCGCCAGACTGAAGCAACTGCTCTAACCAATTTGGATGTGATTAAGCTTAAGGAAGCAGGACTGAGCGATCAGTTGATCGTCCAAAAAGTGAAAGTTTCACAAACAATATTTCAACTTGATCCTACAGACATCATAGGCCTGAAGAAGGCGGGTATTTCAGAAGGAGTCATTTCAGCAATGCTCAGCACTGAGCCTGCACCCCAACCCCAACGTTCGGCGGCCAAAGCAGTAGCTCCAAAACCGGCGACTGCAACACCAAGATCAGAAACACCGCGCTGGAATATTGGATCGATCAAGGACTGAGCCAATTTACTTGACTGCTGTTCAAACCAACTTCAGTCATAAACGATACTCGTATGCCTTTCAAAGTACAAGGGAAGAAGATTGACTTGGTCAGGAGACTAAACTAAGCTCCATTTTATGGAAGTCACTATTCACGAAGCCAAAACTCACCTCTCTCGCCTGATTGAGCGAGCGGTATCTGGTGAATACGTGATCATCGCAAAGGCAGGCAATCCGCTGGTGCGATTAGTCCGAATCGAACAAAGCGTCCCCGTCCTGGGGAGCGCCCTCCACGCTTTCGTGCTTAACGATGCGTGGGACGCGCCCTTGAACGACAGCGAGATAAACGAGTTGATCGGCAAATGAAGCTGTTGCTCGACACGCATGCATTTTAATTTGCGATTAACGAACCAAAACTGCTTTCCCCCAAGGTCGCTGCTTTGCTTTGCGATCCCGATGTGCCCCGCTGGCTGAGCGCGGTATCTTTGTGGGAAATTGCAGTAAAAATCCAGATTGGAAAATTGGATTTGCCGCAGGACGAGTTTTACCTCCGCCATTCCCGGGCGTTGAAGGCGCAGATGTTGGACGTAAGTTGCGGGCACTCTCTTGGACTTTTTGATCTGCCTCTTCATCACAAAGACCCGTTCGACAGAATGCTTGTGTCGCAAGCCAGGGCTGAAGATATGATTCTGGTTACACACGACCCCTTCATCAGGCGATACGATGTCCAGACGATTTGGACGTAACTAATCTACCTTTTTGAACTCGTCTTGACAAAGGCTTAATACTTCAACAGAAACCAGGCAGATGACCACCACGTCAGGTAAGAGGATGCTTTTTCCGAAAATCTTTTCTGTAATGATTGCCTTTGCGGCGATTGGCTGTGCTCAGGAACGCTATGCACTAATTCTGGAAGATGCACCTGTAGCGGATCGTTATAGCCGGGCTGAAGCCGGCATTTCCCGTGCATCGGTAAACTATCGCGCGCAATTGGCGGCAAAGCAACGAGTACTGCACACGGAACTCTCCAGGCGGAATATTGCCGTTACCGGTTCGGTAACAACCGTTGCCAATGTTGTGTTTGTAGCGGCTGCCAAGGATCAGGTGGACACCTTGAAAAGGCTGCCCGGTGTGGTTGGTGTGGTTCGGATGAAGCGCTATAAGCCAACTTTGAATCGGGCGACGCAACTGATGAACGCACCGGCAGGGTGGAGTATTCTTGGTGGTGCAGGCCAGGCGGGGGAGGGCGTGAAGATTGCGATTTTGGACAGCGGGATTGAACAGGATAATCCATCTTTTCTGGACAGCACTTTGAAAATGCCGGCAGGTTTCCCGCTGTGTACCCTAGGGGATTGTATTTACACCAATAACAAAGTGATTGTGGCGCGAAGTTATGTGCGGGAGTTGGCGGCTGGCACTGGCCCCAATGCGGCGGAAGATTCCAAACCTGATGATTATTCGGCGCGCGATCGTGCAGGGCATGGAACCGCAGTTGCATCCTGTGCGGCCGGCGTTGCTACCAATGTCGGCGGGATACCGATTTCCGGCGTGGCACCGAAAGCTTATCTGGGCAACTACAAAATTTACGGATCGCCGCAGGTCAATGACGGGACAACGGAAGACGTAATCATTATGGCCATGAACGATGCCTACGCCGATGGAATGGATGTGGCAACATTTTCCTCCGGCGGGCCTGCTTTTTATGGGGCGCTGGATAGCGGGGAAGTTTGTCAAAATCCAGCAGGCATACCCTGTGATTTGAGTGCGAAGATTTTCAACGATCTTGCAGCAAAGGGGCTTGTGATTGTCGCAGCAGCCGGAAATGATGGCGACGCGGGTGTGAAGGCCCCAGCTTATGGAACGATTTCGTCACCCGCAAGTGCGCCGCTTCTGATTGCAGCAGGAGCAACAACCAATTCGCATCGGTTTGATGAAGTGGTAAATGTTCCGGGTGCCAACGTGCCGGAAAACTTGCGAACAATCGTGGGGAATACAGGCGATGCGACGATACCTACGGGTTCGATCACCTGGCCATTGCGCGATGTGACCGTTCTGGGCAACGATGGTCTTGTCTGCACGCCATTGCCTGCGGCGTCTTTGGTGGGCACGATAGCGCTGGTGATGCGCGGCACCTGCGACTTTGCAACGAAGCTCACTTATGCGGAAAATGCCGGGGCGCTGGGTGTGATTTTCTATATGCCTGATGCCACTGCGCTAATTTCTCCGGGTGGGATGAGCAATTCCAGCACTCCTGCGATTTTGATTTCCAATGCCGATGGGATTGCGTTAAAGGCTTTTGCGGCTGCAAATCCCGGTCAAGTTGTGACGCTGAATCCAGCAGGTACGGAATTGAGCGCGACTGCGAACCAACTGGCTTACTTCTCTTCGATCGGGCCTGCGACCGGAAGCAATGCGATCAAGCCCGACGTTCTGGCACCTGGGTACCCGATTCTGATGGCAGGAGAATCGTACGATCCATTGGGGGAACTTTATAGTTCAACTGGATTTACAGTGGCCGCAGGGACGAGCTTTTCTACTCCTTTGGTTGCCGGTGCGGCTGCTCTGGTGAAGCAATTGAACCCCAAATACACGACCGCTCAAGTGAAGTCAGCGTTGATGAATACTGCGGCATCTGATGTGTTGGTGGATACTCGAAACCTGGCGATGGACGTTCGCCAATTGGGCGCTGGGAGAGTGGATGTGGCTGCCGCATTGAGCAACAAAGTTACGGTGGTACCGGGCAGTCTATCTTTTGGAGCGTTGCCACGAACCTCCACGCTGCCTGTGACGCAAGCTTTATCCATAACCAATTCCGGTGCGGCTAGTGTGACATTGGCGGTTTCTGTTGTCGTTTCCAAGGCAAGCGCTGGGGCAAATATTATTGTCAGCAAGCAGAGCCTGACACTTGCAACCGGGGCTACCGATAGTGTCGATGTTGTCCTGCAAGGCAGCGTGCCACAACCTGGTGCATATTCCGGCAGCGTGAACTTTCAAGGCACGGGCGTTACGTTGCGGGTTCCCTATCTGTACCTTGTAGGTGATGGGGTTCCAGCAAACCTCATCACGTTATCGGATGGCTTCAGCGCAAACGTGGGCGAAAGCGGCCTGATCGCATTTCGGCTGGTGGATGCATATGGAGTTCCCGTATCGGGGGCCGCGGTGACCTTTGTTCCGCGTGGAACGGCGACGATTAAGGTCGCCGACACGAAGACCGATTTGAACGGGATTGCCGGTGCAGAGGCCGTGGTTGGCGCGGTGGCGGGTTCCTATACTTACACGGCAACAGCAGGCGGGCAGCGAAAAACATTCACTGGGTCTGCAAGTGAGAAGCCTACAATTCCGCCGAATGGGATTGTGAATGCGGCTACGTTTGAACCGTCGGCAGTTGCTCCAGGATCTTACGTGACCATATTCGGAAGCGCGTTAAGTGACTATACCGGTTTTGCACCTACCGCCCGGCTGCCGCTGGCTGTCGCTTATACGACCGTTAGTTTTGATGTGCCATCGGCAAAGATCAGTGCGCCAGGACATTTGAGTTTTGCGAGTTCAGGCCAAGTAAATGTGCAGGTGCCCTGGGAGTTGGAAGGGCAAAGCTGGGTGCTGGTGAAAGTATCGAACGGGGGACTGCCGGGCAGTGTGGTCACCTTGCAATTGGCGGCAACTGCACCGGGCATTTTCGAGGTGAGCAAAGGTGCGGCAGCAGTGCTGGATGTTGATTTCAAGCTGGTGAGTGCAACCAATGCGGCCAAGCGCGGGCAGGCAATTCAGATTTACGCGAATGGACTTGGGGCCGTTACCAATCCACCGGAAAGCGGTTCCCCTGCCAGCGGCACCACACTTTCCTACACCAAGGCAACGCCATTGGTGAGCATCGGCGGGCAAGCTGCGCAAGTGCTGTTTAGCGGGCTGGCACCGGGGTTTCCAGGGTTGTATCAGGTAAACGTTATCGTGCCGGGGAATGTGGCTTTGGGTGTTCAGCCGCTGACGATTGGGATTAATGGAGTGACGTCGAAGGCGTCTGGCGTTATAGTGCAGTAATGCCGGTTAAGGATAAGTTTGTTGAATTCTGTATTGAGCGCTGTGGTTTGTTGGGCAGCATTGATTCCCGATATATGTTTGGCGGTTGGTGCCTTTATTGCGACGGCGCTGTCTTTGCTTTGGTGGCCGATGGGGCATTGTTTTTGAAGGGTGACGACCAAAACATCTCTCTGTTTGACGAGCGGGGATTGAAGGCGTTTCAACCGTTTCCGGGTAAGCCCGATACGATGAAATACTTCCAGGCACCGTTAGAGATTTTCGAGGATGACGACGCCTTACGGCAATGGGCAGGCGGTGCGGTGGCTGCAGCGCATCGGGCAAAATCGAAAAAGAGTAAGCGCAAGCCGCTACAATAGAGGGTAGATCTATATGACAACCTGGGAGCGCATATGCCGCCACACGCGGCTCACGAAATTGAACTATGCCTCCGGGGAAACGCCCACGCCGCCTTTCCTGATTCTGTTCATCAATTCGATTTGTAATCAGACGTGTGAGCATTGTTTTTATTGGCGCAGCCTGAATCAGCCGGACGACCTTTCGTATGCAGAAATTGAGAGTTTGTCGAAAGAGCTGGGGCAGATTGACAACCTGAATTTGTCTGGCGGTGAGCCATTTCTTCGTAAAGATTTTGGCGAAGTTTGTAGTTTGTTTATTCGCAACAATGGCGTGAAGCAGATTTACGTTCCTACCAATGGGTCTTTTGCGGATAAGACGATTAAGTCTTTGGAACGAGTGCTGGAAGAGAAATCATTGGAGCTGTTTGCCTGTGAGATTTCTCTGGACGGTATGCCTGAATATCATAAAC
>JBBRJC010000115.1:0-8952 GCA_038220135.1 Bryobacterales bacterium
GGATCTGTTTGAAGCACTCGATTCAGTGAAAAAGCAATACAAAATTGACGAGAACCGCATTCTTGTTCGCGGCTTCTCTATGGGTGGTGCAGCCACTTGGCAATTCGCTTCACACTTCGCTGGAATGTGGGCCGCAGCCGCGCCAGGTGCAGGTTTCAGTGAGTCAGCCGAATTTTTGAAGATTCCAGCCGACGAACGCGCCAAGATGCCTGATTGGGAAAAAAAGCTCTGGCACATGTACGATTCAACAGACTACGCCGCCAACTTTTTCAACCTCCCGCTGGTTACCTACAGTGGGGAAATTGATGGTCAGAAACAAGCGGCCGATTTGATGGAAAAATACCTGGCTGCAGAGGGTATGACCATGACCCACGTCATTGGCCCCAAGACCCCGCACCGCTATCATCCTGATTCTAAAATTGAGATCAACCGCCGCCTTGATGCAATCGCGGAAAAGGGCAGGGAAGCTTACCCGCGCCGTTTGCGTTTCACCACCTACACACTGGCCTACAACCAGATGAAGTGGCTTACTGTAGATGGCCTGTTGCAGCACTGGGAAAAGGCCCGCGTTGAAGCGGAAATTGACGGCGACAAAGGCGTGATTGTGAAAACCTCCAACGTGTCTGCCATCACACTCGATTTTGCCTCAGGTGCCGCGCCTATTGATCCAACCATCAAACCAACGGTAGTAATTGACGGCCAAAAGCTAATGCCTCGTGGCGCGGAAACCGATCGATCCTGGCGCGTTCACTTCCGCAAAGAAGGCTCTCGTTGGACGCTGGCTGATGCTCCTGGCATGACTGGCCTTGTCAAACGCCACGCCCTCCAAGGTCCAATCGACGATGCATTTATGGACAAGTTCGTTTTCGTTACACCCACCGGACCGGCCATCGCACCGGCTGCGGTTACGGACCGGATTGCGGCTGAACAGACCCGCGCAGTTAAGGAATGGCGCCGCCAATTCCGCGGAGAAACCCCAGTAAAAACCGATGCTGAAATCACCGATGCCGACATCGCCTCTTCCAATCTCATCCTCTGGGGCGATCCTTCCAGTAATAAAATCCTCGCTCGCATTGCTGCAAAACTCCCCATCGAATGGTCAGCGGGAGGGGTGGTTATGAACGGTACAAAGTACGATGGGGCAACCACCATGCCGATCCTGATTTACCCAAATCCACTCAATCCGAAAAAGTACATCGTGCTCAACAGCGGCTTTACTTTCCGTGAGTTCGACTATCTGAACAACGCGCGTCAAATTTCAAAGCTTCCCGATTGGGCAATCATTGATGTGACCACTCCAGCCGGTGGCCGCTATCCTGGCCGGGTTGCCGCTGGAGGCTTTTTTAACGAAGCCTGGAAATAGCGCAACCAGCAACAGATCTCCATAATGGAATTAAGAGAGGATCCTGTGCCCCATCGTGTTGTAATTATTGGCGGCGGTTTCGCTGGGCTAAACGCCGCCCGAGCCTTGAATGATCCAAGCATTCAAATAATCCTGCTTGACCGCCGAAACTTTCATCTGTTCCAGCCATTGCTTTACCAAGTGGCCACCGGAACGCTTTCGCCGGCCGATATCGCAGCACCTTTGCGCTGGATCTTACGGGATCAGAAAAACACTGAAGTGTTGCTCGGCGAAGTGATTGAAATCGATGTCGCAGCCCGCTTAGTGAAGACCAGTTTTTCCCATCATCCATACGATTCTTTAATTGTGGCCACCGGTGCCAGGCATCACTACTTCGGCAATCCCGAATGGGAAGCTTTCGCGCCCGGGCTTAAGACTATTGAAGATGCCACGGAAATTCGCCGCCGCATTCTGACCGCTTTCGAAATGGCCGAGCGGGAAACCGATCCAGTCAAGCGCCGCGAATGGCTGACGTTTCTGATCATCGGTGGAGGCCCCACAGGCGTCGAACTGGCCGGTGCTTTGGGCGAGATCGCCAACGATATTTTGGAAGGTGATTTCCGCAACTGCAAGCCCGAAGAATCGCGCATCCTGCTTCTGGACGCCGCAGATCGCTTGTTAGGTGCCTTCTCTCCAAAGCTGTCTGCAGCGGCAGAATACGAACTCATTCAATTAGTCGTCCGCACACGCTTAAAGATGACTGTCGATTCGATTGACTCGGGCGGCATCACAGTAAAGACTGCCGATGGCAGCGAACGAATGACAGCCCGAACCATTCTTTGGGCCGCCGGCGTGCAAGCCTCTGGGTTGGCCCGCATCATTGCCCAACAAACCGGCGTTGAGTGTGACCGGGCGGGCCGAATCTTCGTGGATGTGTTTGCCAATCCGGCAGGGCATCCGGAAATATTCGTACTGGGCGATATGACGCATTTCAAGGGAGATGACGGCCAACCCTTGCCGGGCGTGGCACCGGTTGCGATGCAGCAAGGAGCTTGGGTTGGGGCGACAATTCGCAACAGACTGTCTCGGAAACCAACCAAACCCTTCCACTACCGGGACAAAGGCAGCATGGCGGTAATTGGCCGTGGCTCGGCAATCGCGAAGATCGGCAGTTGGGAGAATTCAGGATGGCTGGCGTGGCTTATGTGGCTGTTCATTCACCTGATGTATATTGTGGGCTTTCGCAGCCGCCTCGCCGTACTCAGTGAATGGGCCTATGCCTACCTGACGTTTCACCGCAGCGCACGCCTGATCACCAACGAACGGTCCGTCGATAAGTGACCATTGCGATTGAACACAAGTGGTAAAACGAAGCCAATTTCCTTGGCGTGCCTTTCGGAATCTATCCGGCGATAAAGGCCGCCGAGTTAGATTCCATTGAAGCCTTGCGTTACGAGTAAATCGTGCTAACCCAACAATGCCGCGATGCGGTCTAGGTCATTGGCAACCACCGTCGGCGCATTCGCATAAGTTGACCGCAACCGTGATCCATGGGGGTCGTCCAACTGGCTGGTATGGTACTTATAAATGTAATCAGGGTCTTTTAAGACGTTGCCTGTAAGCACGGCCACCACATCGGCATCGCGTTGAATTACCCCGGCCGCTACCATCTTCCGAATCCCCGCCAGTGTAGCTGCTGAGGCCGGCTCACAGCCAATTCCCGCTGCACCAATTTGCGCTTTCGCATCGGCGATCTCCTGCTCAGTCGCCTGCTCCACCACTCCGTTGGTCGTCGTGATTTCAAGTAACGCCTTCGGCCACGAAATCGGGTCACCAATCTTAATCGCAGTCGCCAAAGTCTCCGGCTTTTTGATGCTGTGAAATGCGCCCGCTCCCCCATCTTTCATGAAGTCATAAAACGGCGCTGAACCCTCAGCCTGCACCACAGCCAGCCGCGGCAACTTGTCAATCAACCCAAGCGCCAGCATCTCTCGCAACGATTTCCCAAAGGCCGACACATTGCCCAGGTTCCCGCCCGGCAAAACCACCCAATCCGGCACTTTCCAATCGCGTTGGTCCATCATCTCCAGCATGATCGTTTTCTGCCCTTCAATCCGGAATGGATTGATCGAGTTTAGAAGATAGATACCCAACCGCTGTGCGAGCACCCGCACCAGCGCCAGAATTTCGTCGAAATTAGCGTCCACCTGTAGCGTTTTGGCACCATACTCCAAAGCCTGAGCCAGCTTGCCGTAAGAGATGTTTCCATTGGGGATGAAGATCACCGGATCAAGCCCGGCAGCCGAAGCGTATGCGGCCATCGATGCCGAAGTGTTCCCGGTAGAAACACAGGCCACCCGGCGCATTCCCAACCGCACTGCCTGGCTTACCCCAGCCGTCATTCCGTTATCTTTGAACGACCCGGTCGGATTGAAACCCTGATGCTTAAACACCACTGCATCAAGCCCGGCATAATTTGCCGCTTTGGGAGCATTGAGTAGCGGAGTGTTGCCTTCGCGAAGCGTAACAATGTGCTTGGGATCTTCCAGAAAAGGGATAAATTCGCGATATCGCCAAACGCCACTTTGGTCGATTGGCGTATTGTTCATCCGCCTTTCGCGCCAGATCTTTTTCATCTCGGCAACACCGTATGGCAGCACGGGCGCTGAAGCTTCCAGCAGACCGCCACACTTGGGGCAGTTGTAGATTACTTCAGTAGTTGGGTAAGCGGCGCGACACTCGGGATTAAAGCACAACAGTTCACAAGACATGAACTTTCAATTATCCCGCAATCAGCGGCTCTGCGTGCTGATTTTCGATGGTGAAGGGGCCGCTACCGGCTGTGATCAATTATTTCGTAACGCTTGATTGAAATCGCCTTACCCGTGGCAGGATCCACCTTGATGATGGCGCCATGCAACTCAATTCCACCTTTCGCGGCTTCCATGCGCACCGGCATCGCCGTCAAAAACCGTTTCAGGATTAGATCCTTTTCCACCCCGATTACGGAATGGTAAGGGCCTGTCATCCCGGCATCAGTCTGATAGGCCGTTCCGCCCGGCAAAATGCGCTCATCGGCAGTGGGAATATGCGTATGCGTGCCAACCATCGCTGAAACCCGCCCGTCCAAATACCAACCCATGGCCACTTTTTCGCTTGTAAGTTCAGCGTGGAAATCGACGAAAACCACCTTCACATCTTCCGGCAGCCCCGCTAGAAGAGTATCCATCTTGCGAAACGGATCGTCAGTTGACGGCATGTAGCTGCGGCCCTGCATATTGATCACCGCGCATCGCACGCCGTTTCGCGCTTTGCCCACCCACAAGCCAGATCCCGGTAAAGTTTCCGAATAATTTGCCGGACGCAGCAGCCGTTCCTGACGAGGCATATAGTCGTAAAGCTCGCGTTTGTCCCAGACATGGTTGCCTGTGGTCAACACATCAAGACCTAAAGAGAGCATTTCCTCGGCGATTGAAGGGGTGACGCCAAAGCCGCCAGCCGAATTTTCGACATTGGCAATCGCCAGGCTGATCTTTTCTTCGGTAATAATCTTCTGCACATTGTCAGCAACAATGCCTCGTCCCGCGCTGGCAAAAATGTCGCCGATAAAGAGAATATTCATGGTTTGGTCTTAAAGAATGACGAGGTTAGGAGTGGAAACTGGAACCTGAAGATCAACCCCCGTCTTTTGACCCCATTTGAAACAAAGGGGGGGACCCTCCGGGCATTTTAAGGCTTCTCCAATGACGCCGGTTAAGACGTCGGAGCTTGCGCACCAATGCAACTATCGAGCCGGATCCCAGACTAATTGGTATTAGGATCAATTTTAAGAGGCCAATACGAACAGACCCCAGCAGCCACTCCGTTTTCGATTCTACCATGCTTATTTGCTAATCTTCGGTTAGAATAATCGCTGGAGTAGGAGATGCAAATAACCTTAACCCGCCGTAAGGCCCTGGCCTTGATGGTGGTGGCCGCGCCAGCTACTGTTTTTGGCGCTGATGTCCGGTTTGAACTGCCGGTTCGATCCCGTGTGGAAATTTACAAAGGGTCCGGGGTGTGGCGCACCGTTGGATCCACCGAGCAATACAGCACATCCCGCTCAGCCATGCTGATTTGCGATATGTGGGACCGGCACTGGTGCGGCGGTTCTACCAAACGAGTGGGTGAAATGACCAAGCGAATGGCTCAGACGCTGGCAATGGGGCGGTCGAAAGGGATGCAGGTGATTCATGCGCCCTCAGACGTGATGGATTTCTACGAGACCTACCCGCAGCGGCAGTTCATGAAGCAATTTGCCGGAACGCGAGTTGAGCCCGGTTTGAATTTGGTGGATCCGCCCTTGCCGATCGATG
This sequence comes from Bryobacterales bacterium, assembly GCA_038220135.1. Taxonomy (GTDB): domain Bacteria; phylum Acidobacteriota; class Terriglobia; order Bryobacterales; family Bryobacteraceae; genus JANXSF01. Next base: position 5,698 of record JBBRJC010000115.1, read on the forward strand.
ATAAAGCCGGCGGATGTGATACAGGCGAATCGTTTTATAAGGCATGGAAGCGGCAGCATGCCGATATTCCGGTTGAGGCGAACGATGTGATATCCGATAAGGGTAACGAGATCTTCGGCCTGCTGAAATTGCGCGGGATAGACACGCTATTCGTGATGGGCGTGCATACGAACATGTGCATATTAAACCGGACGTTTGCGATCAAGCAGATGACGAAATGGGGCATGCGCTGTGTTCTGCTGCGCGATTTGACGGACTCGATGTACGACCCCAAGCAGAAACCATATGTGTCGCACGATGAAGGGACGGCGCTGGTAATTGAGCATATCGAGAGGTATTGGTGTCCCAGTGCATTGAGTGCCGATTTGGAGCGCGGGCTGGGCTAGATGAGCGTTCCTAAATTAGTGGACAACAAATTGCTTACCGAGCCGCCATGCGTAAGCATGCGGTTAGCCAAATTAATTACTATCAGCATGCTCACGCATGGCGGTTCGGCTGCGGCCTTTATTGTATAGGAATTTAGAGAACGCTCATCTAGTAGTCAAGGAAGATATGGGTCTTCGAGTTAGAGATGGAAGACCCTTCGTAATCCGTTTTCGATGCTGACCAAATCCTCTTCGTTGAGTTGCGCCAACGCGGCCTTAATCAATCGCTTGTCGATTGCCAGTAAGTTTGATATCCGGGCAGTGCTTGGATATCTCAGGCCAACGCTTGCCCAGTATCGCAATGGATAATCACCTTCACAAGGGTTGTGGTAGAAGTGAGGCTGACTGCTGATCGGGCACAGTATTAGGTCGGGTAAGCTGTTATGGAACTCTTTAGCGCTAAGCCCAGTGCTGGGCGTGTTTTCGAACCAGCTTTACTTGAGAATGGAACATTGACTACCACTACTTGACCCCGATTATAAGTAATCGTAGATCTTATCTTCTTCACCTTCCCACGCCTGGGTTAAACGTTGATCTGCCAATCCTTTCCATTCCAAGTGTTCAAAATCTTCTTCCCTGATCGGCTGAATGTGCACATGAGGCTTGCCATCGAGGGTTATAACGAGAGATTCCTTTCGTTCACAAACTTGATCGAGATAGGTGGAGATCCCACTGTTCACTTCGGCGACACTGGCAAAACGCATAAATGGAACCCTCTAGATCAATTATAAAGTATGTCAAAATAGGTTTGCTACTTCTCACCCCGTGGTTTCATCCAAATCAAATAAGGTGGCATTGATGAACCGGTTCACTGCACGTCCCGTTGAACCAACTGCTTCCACTATTTACGCTTCAAGGACTGTCTCTATGATTAACAAAAGAATCCTCTTAATGGCATTTTTAATGACCATTATTTCGATGACTGCCTTTGGGCAGGCATCGGCCATCAATGGCCAAATTACAGGCACCGTGACCGACGTTACCGGTGCACCCGTCGCTGCTGCAAAGGTCACTGCTGAAAATATTAACACCGGTTTCACACAATCGACTGAAACTGAGCCCACCGGCTTGTACCGTTTCAACGTGCTTCCAATCGGCCGCTACAATGTCCGCGTCGAATCTCCTGGCTTTGCACCGGTTAAGCAAACCGGCATCGAAATCAACGGCGGTGCAACTGCCACTCAGGACGTACGGCTGGAAGTGCGAGGCGTTACCACTGAGGTGGTGGTTTCTGCTTCCTCATCAGTGATCGACCCAAGCCGCACCGATACCGGCCGCAGCCTGACAAGCTATGTTCTGGACAACCTGCCACTGGTTTCCCGCAATCCGTTCAACTTCATTCTGCAGCAACCAAACGTTTCCGGCCGCGGCAACACTGAATTTGGCGTACCCCGTAAAGTGAACGCAAATGGCTTCAACGGCCGTATCAACTACCAGCTTGATGGTTCAAATAATACAGAAAGTGATCGTGCCGGCATTCGTCTGCTTCCAATTTCCAACGAATGGGTGGAAGAAGTTCAGACAGTCAGCAACGGTTTCGCCCCTGAGTTTGGCAATACGGTGGGTAGCGTTTTCAATACGATTACGAAATCTGGCACCAACAAGTTGCACGGTTCCGGTGCCTACATTTTCCGCCGAACGCCCTTTAGCGCACGGCCAGCTTTGCTCGCCTATGATCGTCCCACACCGGATATCAATGTGAATGCCTTCAATGTTGGTGTCGGTGGGCGTATTATCAAAGATAAATTGTTCTATTTCGGCTCTTATGAACACGTTGTACGCGATCTTCCAATGCCCGTTTCCGTTACCGCCGCGACGGTGGCGCAACTGGGATTGCCAGCATCGTATGCCAACGCCATTCCTTTCAAACAGGACGTGACGTTCTTCCTATTGAAGACTGACTGGCAGATCAATTCGAGCAACCGCTTGTCGCTGCGCTACAACGGTCATCGCAACGATTCGCCTTACAATAACGGCGGCGGCTTGGTGCTTGTTTCACAAACCTACAACTTTGTGGATCGTTCGCATGCCGGGGCTATTCAGTTGATCTCCACCATATCTTCCAATGCAGTGAACGAACTGCGCATTCAGATTCCAAACCGTGCTCAGGCGCAAAATCAGTTTGAAGCAAATGTGGCAGGGCCAACACTTGCAATTTCAGGCGTTGCCAATTTCGGGAATTCCCCCAACACCGGGTTCGTTTATCAGGAGCGTACTCCAGAAATCAACGAAAACTTCAGCATCAACAAAGGTCAGCATTCCTTTAAGGTTGGAACTTCGCTGCGTTGGATTCGCGACATCTACACGCAACAAACCAGCGCCACTTATACGTTTGCCAACATTGCTGCTTACCTTGCTGCTGTTAGCGGTGCTGCGCCAAAGGGCTACAACACCTTCGTTCAGACGGTTGGCAATCCTTCCTTGAGCTACAATTCGCGTTTTGCTGGCTTCTATGGTCAGGACACTTGGAAGCCGAGGAAGAACGTCACCCTGACCTACGGTGTGCGTTACGACGTTTTCAGCCCACCGGCAGCAAACGCTTCTTCGCCCTTTGCCTCTTCAAAGAGCTTCAAGACGGACAAGAACAATTTCGCACCACGCCTGGGCGCATCGATTGGCCTTGGCAAGTGGGTTCTCCGCGCCAGCGGCGGTATATTCTACGATCCTTTCCAGACCGATCAATACCGTAAGTCGATTCTGCAAAATGGCTCTCCTATTTTCTTCAATGCCAACGTTGGACCAAATTCACCGATCGCCCCTTCCTTCCCGGCGGTGTTTACTGGCATCCCAACTGGCTTCGTTTTGTCAGCACAGGATATCATCACGGTTT
>JBBRJC010000116.1:0-8930 GCA_038220135.1 Bryobacterales bacterium
TCCGAGAAAGATAAGCAACTGTTTGCAGTAATGTTAGCCGCAAGAGCCCCGTTTGTGGAAAGCGTTCGCGAAACCCTTCAAAATGCCGGGGAGTTGCGTAACAAGGCCCGCGCTCATGAAATGTACCAATCGAAAGTGAAACCACTATTCACTAAGTATGCCGAAGCTATGGATGCCTTGGTTGCCTTTAACAAAGAAACAAGCGAGGACGCAGCTACTGGAGCCGAGGGTTCCATCAGCAAGGCTGAAAACGGTTTGCTCTTTGGTCTTGCAATTGCCTTAGTCATCGGTGTTATCACATCAATTGGCATAACGCGAGGCATTACAAAACCCTTGGCTGCCGCAGCTACTCATTTGGATCAGGTGGCGCATGGAGACTTCTCGAAAGACCTACCTTCCGCCTACTTGGAACGAGGCGACGAAATTGGTGTCCAGGCCCGGGCGATGCAAGCGATGTCGCTTAATTTACGGACGATGATGAAAGAAATGTCCACCGGGATTCGAACTTTCGCGGAATCCTCAGCCAGCCTACTTTCCAGTTCCGGGCAGATGAGCACCGGCTCACGGGATGCTTCCCACAAGGCGCAAATGGTTGCCGCGGCCGCTGAACAAATGAGCAGCAACGTGACTATGGTTGCCAGCAGCATGGAGCAAACCACCACCAATCTCGCCAACGTTGCAGCTTCCACGCAGGAGATGACCGCTACAATTGGAGAGATTGCAGTGAATTCGGAACGCGCTCGTGGCATCAGTGCCGATGCGACGCGCCAAGCCGCTCGCCTTACAGAACAGATGAACGAACTTGGCCAAGCCGCCCGCGACATTGGGAAAGTGACGGAAGTCATCACGGAAATCTCCTCGCAGACCAATCTTCTGGCACTGAACGCCACAATCGAGGCAGCCCGTGCCGGGTCGGCAGGCAAGGGCTTTGCGGTAGTTGCCAACGAGATTAAAGCGCTTGCGCAGCAAACCGCAGCAGCAACCGAAGATATCAAAGCGCGCATCAGCGGAGTTCAGAATTCCACGGTACAAGGCGTCGCGGAAATCAAAAAAGTCTCCGATGTTATTAGTCAGGTGAGCGATATTGTGGGCTCCATCGCAGCCGCTATTGAAGAACAGGCTACCGCCACCAAAGACATCGCGCGTAACATTGCTGAAGCTTCAACCGGAGTTCAGGATGCCAATATCCGAGTTGCGGAGAGTTCGCAGGTTTCAATCGCAATTGCCACCGACATTGTCGTCGTTCACCGCGCCGCCGATGACATGGCCAGCGGAAGTGAACATGTCAGCAACAACGCGACGGCTTTGGCTGGAGTAGCTGAAAAGCTCAGGCTATCAGTCGCTGGATTTCAGGTATAGCTGCTGGGTGAAACCGGAATTAAATTGAACGGGAAAAGCAATGTCAACCACAGCCACATACCAATCGAAGGCCACCACTTTACTTGCAACCTTTTTCATGGGAGAAGCGCTGTTCGCCCTTGATGCGACAGCTGTGCAGGAAGTGATTCGCCTCAGCCCGGCAGCACCAGTGCGGCATGCTCCGCCTGAAGTTGTAGGGGTCATCAACTTGCGCGGAAAAATCGTCACTTTACTCGACACCGGGCTAATTCTGGGGTTGGGTGAGGTGGCGCGAGACAAGGAGAGCCGCGTCTTTCTTATTGAAGATAGGGGCGAGTTCCTGGGACTGCTCGTCGATCGCGTCGGTGAAGTGATCGAAGTGGATCCATCAGGCGGCGAGCCCTTACCGTTGAATATTCCCCCGTCACAAGCGCGATTTTTTACAGGTGTTTGTCGCGCCGGAGGGCGTGTCATTACTCAGCTCAATATTGGGGAATTGCTGTCCGGGGTAAGGGCGTAGCTGACCGATCAGATCGATGACTAATTTCACAAGAGTATCCGGCATGGTGCAAATAGCCAGTAGTCCCACAGTTTTCGAGGAGGTCTTGTGAGCACGCGCGTCCTGGTGGTTGACGATACTGTACTTTTTCGCCGAGTAATCTCAGACGCCCTTTCGGGTATCGACAACGTGGAAGTTGCCGGTTCCGCATCTAATGGCAAGCTCGCACTGTCGCGCCTCAGAACACTTGCGCCTGACGTGATGACACTCGACATGGAGATGCCAGAAATGAACGGCCTGGAAGTGTTGGAGGCCATGAAGGCTTCTGGCTCTCAAACCGGAGTCATTGTCCTCAGCTCCCACACCGTGCGCGGTGGCGCGCTAACGATCCGGGCGCTGGAACTTGGGGCCTTCGATTTCGTGACTAAGCCCGAAGGTGGTTCTGCCCAGGAAAGTATGCTGCAACTGCGCAACCGCATGCAGCCGATCCTTCGCGCATTCGAGCGGCGGAAAGAGATCCGGTCCATCCTGTCGGGAACAGCCCCCAAGCCAGTCACTGCCACGTCGCCCCCATCTTCGGTTCGCGAAGCTTCAGCCCCGCCACGTCGAACTCGCGGCATCGTCGCACCATTGGTGCTCATCGGGGTTTCCACTGGCGGTCCGGCTGCACTGGCAGAGCTACTGCCGTCAATTCCCGCGCAATTTAAAGCCCCGATTTTTATCGTGCAGCATATGCCCCCCTTGTTCACCAAAGCGCTTGCCCAGAGCTTGCAATTGAAGTGCGCCATTCGCGTGAAAGAAGCCTCCGACGGCGAAATCGCCGAGAACGGCTGCGCTTACATCGCCCCTGGTGGCCGCCACATGAAGCTTGCCCCGGTGCCCGCCGGAGGGATCATGATTTCGCTTTCCGACGATCCACCGGAAAACAACTGCCGTCCTTCGGTTGACTGCCTGTTCCGATCTGCGGCATTACATTTCCCGGGCCGCTCGGTTGCGGCGATCCTTACCGGCATGGGTAATGATGGAGCCCACGGGTTCAAGCTTCTTAAGCGCGGCGGCTGCTATACCATCGCGCAGGATGAAGCCACCTGTATCGTATTTGGAATGCCGCGCGAGGCCATTTTGACAGGTGCCGTCGATACTGTGGCCCCTCTGTCAAATATTGCCCCAGCCATCATTCGCGCTGTTAACGAGGCAAGTTTATGATTCGCCTTCTGCCGGAAGAGCGTCCAGTTGTCACGCAGTACATCTACTCGATTTGTGCCATTACGCTCGATCATTCGAAGGATTATCTAATTGAGGGTCGCCTAGGTCCGATGGCCGAGGAACTTGGCTGCCGTAATTTCCTCGAACTGGTGAATCGTTCCAGAACCGATTTGAGCGGTGCGGTAAAACGCAGAATCATCAACGAAATAACGACAGGCGAAACATTGTTTTTTCGCGACACCTCTCCGTTTGATCTGCTGCGCTTCAAAATCATTCCCGACGTCATCGATCGCCGCGCCCGTTCCAATATGCGCGTACCGCTACGCATCTGGAGCGCAGCCTGCTCCACCGGTCAGGAAATTTATAGCATCGCCATTGTCTTAAGCGAGCTACTTGGCGACCTCACCCGTTACGATATTCGCCTACTCGGCACCGATATCTCCGATCAGGCAGTTGCCAAAGCCAGTGCCGGCATCTACAACCACCTTGATGTGTCCCGAGGCCTTGCTGACTCGGTCCGCGCCCGCTTCTTTATCCCTGATCCAAAGGGTTGGAAGATCCGCGATGAATTGCGCAGCCTGGTCTCGTTCCGGCGCCTGAACCTGATGGAAGACCTTACTTCAGTCGGCAAATTTGACATTATTTTCTGCCGCAACGTGGCCATCTACTTCTCGCAGCCCGATCGGATTTCCCTGTTCAATCGAATCGAGCAACGGCTGGAAAATCAAGGCTGCCTCGTCGTCGGCTCCATGGAATCCTTGAGCGGATTGTGCCCGCAATACGAATCCAAACGCCACCTGCGCGCCGTCTACTACCAGTCAAAAGCAACAACCGCGGCACCGGCGGCCGCCGCCTCCCATGCCACCCCACTCGTGCGCCAACCCATGACTCTCGTGCACTCCTAGCTATAGCTAGTGTGTTATCCATTAAATAACTGGACACAGCGACGCGGCATGCGAATCAAACATTACCGTACCAGCACACCGCCGGGCTGACGCGCGCTGCGGTAACTTATTGTTAATACGTAGGTTATTAACCGGGCCTTGGCCGCCAAAGAGCGATTTGTTGTCCCAACAAATTACTGAAGCGATCTACCATTCAGGATCGGCCCCCTTCTACGCAATCCCCCCGAGTGGCCGGTCATGCTATCCTGAAACTGAGAAATTACCTCAAAGGGGAGGATACATCATTCCATGGGAAGCATTGGCACTCAGGAAATGATCGTTATCTTCGTCCTCGCGCTGCTCTTTTTCGGCCCCAAGAAATTGCCCGAATTGGGTAGAACGGTGGCGAAGGCGATGGGTGAGTTTCGCCGGGCATCGGCGGAACTGAAATCTACATTCGATCGCGAAATGAACTCCCTGGAGCGGGAAACGGAATCTTTGCGGCAGGCCACTTCTGATCTGCATAATGAAATTCAGGATCAATCGTACATGCATAATCACGATGATTCCAGTTATTACGACTCAAGCTACTACGGTGGCGAGTCGTCTCATGATTCCACCCAAACCAGCTCATCCACAGTAAGCGCATCCGCAACTCAGGGCGCCGAAACTCCCACTGAACAAGTGGCCGAAGCTCACATCACTGAACCTGTGACTCCGCTTCCGGCTTCCGATACAGTGGCGCAGACCACAAGCCACGTCGAACCCCACGTCGAACCAACTGGGTCCAAACCGGCTTGAAGTCAGCACTTAAGTTAAGGTAGTCAATAATGGCAACTGATGAAACCAAGGGGCCAGGGCCCCAGGGGGACTCTACCCCTGTCCACCCACAAGGCTCTGAAAGCACGCACCATGAGGACACCCACGTCAGTCATGAACAACACGTAGACGATCCGTATCACCAGTACGACGATCCTTACGGCGACCACTCCTACGCGGCCCCTTCGGTTTCCTCGAATGTTCCAGCCGTCCTGCCCGCTTCATCCGGGGGCACCTTGCCTCCGCCCGCTTCCATGCCCAAGAAGGCAGAAGAGGATGATGACGACGATCAAGGTTTGCTGCGAATGTCCTTCATGGATCACCTGGAAGAACTCCGCAACCGCATTCTGCGCTCCCTTTATGGCATCGTCATCGCCTTCATGCTCAGCCTCATCTATGCAGACAGGCTGTGGCTATTCGTGTCCGGTCCGGCGACTTACGCTTTAACCAAGCTCGGCTATCCACCCGAATTGATTCAAATTAGTCCCATGGACACCTTCAGCGTAGTGTGGGTGAAAATCCCTATGCTGCTGTCTTTGTTCATTGCCTCGCCCTGGGTTCTTTGGCAAATTTGGGGCTTCATTGCGCCCGGCCTCTATAAGAATGAAAAGCGAATGGCCGCACCATTCATCCTCGTTTCGGCAGGGCTATTCATGCTCGGAGGATTGTTCGCATACTTCGTCGCCTTCCGCTTCGGTTTAGAATTTTTGCTAGGCATTGGAAAAGACCTGAAAATCAAGCCGCAAATCTCAATCGTCGATTACTCCGACCTTTTCTTTAACGTCATCCTCGGCGTTAGCTTGGTCTTCGAGCTTCCGGTTGTCATCTTCTTCCTCAGTTTATTGAGAATAGTTTCCGCAAAATTCCTGCTCGAACATTCCAGATACGCAATTCTCCTTATCGTAGTTGTTGCCGCAGTGGTTACTCCAACGCCAGATATCTTCAATCTGATGTTGTTTGCCGTGCCCATGGTATTGCTCTACTTCGTCGGCGTTTTTGCCGCTTATCTGCTGGAATATCAACGCGACAACAACCGCTTCCCGTGGATGGCTATCATGGTTGTGGCTGGCTCTATCCTATCCATCGCCGGTGGGATTGTATATTTCCTTGTGGCAAAGTACGGGTATAAACTAGTACCTTATTGGCCTTTCCTGTTGCAATAAAGGCCAATAAGTACAAGCTATTTTGCTGCATTTCGTTCTACCATAGTTCATAAACATGGCCACTCTCTTGATAAGGAGAGCGTGGCTATGTAATTTGCCCGCTTACCCCTCAAGCGGCACTTGCGGAGCAATGGGCAAAATGGACCTTAAAAGCATTCTTATTCACCTTCACGCGCAGAAGCGCCGTCTCGACGAAGTAATTAAAAACCTCGAATCGCTGAGTGATCTCAATTCAGCTTCCTCAGCTTCAAAGCCACCGAAGCGTCGTGGCCGGAAACAGATGCCAGAAGCTGAGCGCAAGATTGTCGCTGAGCGTATGCGCAAATATTGGGCGGATAAAAAGAAAAAGAAGTAGTTTTCTGCTGGTGTGCGTGGCTTTCGGCTACCGCTTGAAAAACCAAAGCCAGAAATACTGCTCCCCAGCACCATGCCGGTGACGCGGCTCAAACCCGCATCGTTCCGCCATCGCCACAGCTTGCTCGTCAGTGTAAGAAACGCCCAGCCACGTATCATCGTCAGCCGGTTGCATCCCCGTATACCCTTGCACTTGGAATTTAAACAGCCGTCCCGGTGTAAGTAAACGGGAAACCTCGCGCACGTACGATTCAATCACTTCCCGGCTCGGAATATGTTGAAACACGATCGTCGAAAAGGCAAAATCGAAAGGTAAATCCGGGACACACGTTAAATCAGTTCCATTATTCTGATAAACGTGCGCATTCGGCCTATCTCGCAGCGCGGCCGTCGCCTGCGCAATCATTTCGCCGCTAACGTCCACCGCATGCACCTCGCCGAACAGGCCCGAAAGTGCTCGCGTCACACGGCCCGCCCCGCAGCCTATCTCCAGCACGCGCATTTGTCCAGGCTCCTTGCCCTGACAAATGTTGCCCATGTCGGTCAATATTTCCTCGGCCACGGTTCGCTCACCGCTCTTGAAAAACTCTTCGTCCGTCCAATCGGAGCGTTCGTTATTCACGTAATAACGGGCGTTCTCCTTGGCGCGCGCATCCCACTCCTGGCGCATTTTGTCTAGAATCGAATCGGCCATGCTCTTTCAATTGTAGCTTGTGCTCACCTGGCGTTATACTGAAAAAGGTAGTGGGCGGCTAGCTCAGTTGGGAGAGCACCACGTTCGCAACGTGGGGGTCGTGGGTTCGAACCCCATGCCGTCCACCAATTCCAATAGGCGCTATCCTGGTTGAATACCATGCAGCGCGTTCTCCTCGCCACCCTCTTCACCCTTGCTCTTTCAGCCGCCCCCAAGACCATCAAAATAGCCCCGGAATCGCTTGCCGGCCACGTATCTTTTCTCGCCTCCGACGCCCTTGAAGGCCGCCGCAGCCCCTCCACCGGACTCGATGCAGCCTCGGAATACATTGCTTCCTGGTTTCGCCGCCTCGGCCTCGAAGCCCCTATCCAAGGAAGCTACTTTCAAGTCGCCAAAGCTCCCATTCGCGTGTCCGACCCATCCGCATTCAGTCTCACAATCGAAAGCGGTGCAACCCGCATCAAAATTCCTGCCAACTCCGTTTCTGGCACTCTCAACAACGGCGCCTCAGTCCAAAGCCTGCCCCTGTTCAAAGCCCAGATCGACAACGCCGCCTCGCTTGAAGCCATCAAAGCCGAAGACGTCAATGGCCGTATACTCCTGCTAATCCCCAAACCCGGCCTACGGCTTCAATCGGTTTTAGGCACGCTTTCGCAAAAAATGGGCGAATGGAAAACACCAGCCGTTCTGTTCATCGCCGCCACCGCAAATGCCGACGGCTTCAGCACACCCCGCCTTGGCGTGCGGCCCGTTTCCGGAATTCTTCGCCTTCATTCAAAGGCTCTAGCAGATTTAGCGGTCACGCTCCCGCAAGGCATAACCGATGCCAAGGTGTCGCTCGAAGCCGCAAAGGCAGAAGAAATTACCGCTGAAATGCGAAACGTTACCGGCATCATTCGCGGAACCGACCCGCATTTGAAAGATACCTACATCATGGTTTCCGCCCACTACGACCACCTCGGCCGGCTCGCCTCCGGCACAGGCGATTTAGTCTACAACGGCGCCAACGACGATGCTTCCGGCGTTGCCATGATGCGAGAGGTTGCCGCCGCCCTGCACGCCCGCCACCCCAAACGTAGTATCTTGTTTGTTGCTTTTTACGGCGAGGAAAGTGGCCTTGTCGGCTCGCGCTACTTCGGTCGAAACCCGGTCATTCCCCTCAACAAAATCGTCGCCCAAATCAATCTCGAACAGATGGGCCGCACCGATGTGGAAGGCGAAACGCAACTTGCCTCTTACAATCTCACCGGCTTTGACTTCACCGATCTGAACCTGACTCTATCCGCTGCCGCCAAGCCCTATGGCGTGCGATTGTTCAAGAAGGAAAAGATGAGCGATCCGTTTTTCGCCCGCTCAGACAATCAAGCAATGGCCGATGTTGGCATCCCTTCTACCACCGCCAGCCTCGGCTACGAGTTCCCCGACTATCACGCTTTGAATGACACCTGGGAAAAGCTCGATTACAAAAACATGGCCCAACTTACGGCGGCAGTGAGCGCTGGCATTCGCAAACTTGGAAACAACAAAGCGGCTCCGAAGTGGAACGAGAAAAACCCGGCAGTAAAGAAGTATGTCGATGCCTTGAAATCCCGGCAATCGAAACCCTGAAAAATTCAAATTCCACTAGCGAACCTACGCCGCAACAGGTGCGGGCATTGCGCCATCTGCGTCGCAGGCTGCCCGGTGCAAACATTCAGCCGTTCAAGTTGCCCGTCTGGAAAGGCAGTAGCAAATGTTAGCCACCCAATACCAACATCAGGACTCCAAAACTATTTTTGAACCGGAATCAACCGGTCCAAATAGCTTCGATCCTGATTGAAAACAGGAATGTTCAAATCCATCCCCCAATAAGTTTCCGTCACTTGTTCGATGATCGCTTCCTGCGTCCGGCTATGAACATAACTCACCTCACGAGTTCGATCCTGACGGCAAACCACTCGCCCGCGCTTCTGATCCGCCGAACAATCACTCCA
>JBBRJC010000117.1:0-8897 GCA_038220135.1 Bryobacterales bacterium
GGGGACGGGGGCTTAAATTAACACCGTAAATTAACGCCCTCGTCCCCGACCTTCAACCCGCCATGCCCACTTGCGCCACTATTTTAATGCCTCGTCCACCCCCGTGGATTAACACCAACGGGGTTTTGTTTTTCAACAGAATGGCCGCACAATACTTTTAGACCCGCTGACTACCGAAATAACGGCGAATTCGCCTGAATGCAGCAAAAACAGCCATGCCACTGAGCAAACTGATCCAAGTAGCCGGCTCAGGAATTGCCGCACTTGAAGAGAGAACAGTAAATATCAAATTCTGAGCCCCCATCGAACTCCACTGCCCACCTCCATTAAATGGGAAAAAGTCCCACCAAAATATTGAAAACAAATGAGTTAGCCAAATTGCTAACTGACGCCAAACCGTCGTTAATCATCATCCCCTGCGGACCACTGAAGAAGAAACTGGTTTTGCCAATGATCAGACCATAGTACCCAGCGCTACCGAAAGCGGCACCGACCTGTCGGTTGAAGCCGCTGCCGACAGTAAAGTGGTTGACCCCAATCTTCCACCACTTTATGGATCGCCCACAGGCATCGTCGAAGGACCTGAAAGACTGACGATAGAAGCAAAAAGTTGGGCTGGAAACGGTAGCTGCGCTCCCATCAGGTGAGCACCAACGGCGGTAATCTGAATCGGGTCTGTCACTTGAAACCGGACGCCAATCGCCACATTTGCAAAAAGGTTGTTGTAAACATTGAATCCAGGCACTCACGCCGTAGCAGTATAAAAACTGCTACTAAGCCGTACGATACTCGTTAATTCGGTCCCGTTCCGCCGAATTCAGCCCGAGCCACGCCATTTTCAAATCGTTGTTCGCCCGTGGATTCATCCACAACTCTGAACTGTTACCGAAGTACAAGCCAATTCGAAGTGCCGTATTAACCGTAATCCGGCGTCGGTTATTCACAATTCCGGCAATTCTGTGCCGTTCCAGCTTTGTCTTCCATGACAAATCGATAGGCAGGCACGTGGCTAATGTCGTAACGCACTTTGATATAAGTATCTCCCAGATTGGAACAATGTCACAATGATTTGGCGAAACAGCAACCTGTCGCGCCAACTTATGCTACAAATGCAAAGCTTGCATCCTGCTATTCCACATACTCGACCCTATCCATCGCCAAAAATTCCTGAATATGCGGATGATCTACAAACTCCAGCCCAACCACCGGCCCAAAGTAAATCACCTCGCCCTCATGCAAAAACACCACATTGTCAGCCACCCGCCGCATCAACTCCAAATCGTGCGTCACCACCACCGAAGTCAGCCGCAACTGCTGCTTCAACTTCAGCATCAGACTCCCCAAATGATGGCTCATAATTGGGTCCACCATCGTCGTCGGCTCGTCATAAAGGATGCATTCCGGCTGTGCCGCCAACGCCCGGGCAATCGCCACCGCCCGCCGATGCCCAGTCGACAAATCGTTCGGAAAATCCGTTCCCCGGTCACCCAAATCCACCAGATTGAGCAGCCCCCTAACGATCTCCTCACGGTTTTCGGCGTTATAATCCTCGCGCAGCTCCAGGGAAAACTCGATATTTTCAGCCACCGTAAGCGAATCAAAAAGCGCCCCGGACTGGAAAACCATTGTCACTTTCTTCCGAATCCGGCGTAGATCCGCTTCCCCATAATGGGTTATATCTTCATGAGCTACAATGACTTTGCCCTTATCCGCCTTCAAAAACCCCATGATGTGCCCAAGGCTCACGCTCTTGCCCACACCGCTGCGGCCAATCACCGCCACCGTCTCGCCGGGATCAACAAAAAAATTAGAATCGACTAAAATCGGTCTGTCGAACGTCTTATATACGTGTTGAAACTCTATGTAATGGGGGAACTGTTCCTTCATGAGGTTGAAACCGGCTTTGCGGCCATCCAATCGGCCGGCGTGTTCATATTTTGAAAACAGAGAACTTGATCCATTTGCACCTGCTCAACCTCCAGCCCTTCCAGCGCTTGTCGAACCTTGCGAATTCCCTGCCTCAACGCATTGCCAAGCACCGGCAGACATCGCAAGTGATAAACAGCGCACAAAGGTTGCCCAACCGGCATCAGGCAATCGGCGCCGGTGCGCTCGGCCTCAGCCAGCAGGAATTGGAACAACCTCGAATCAACGTACGGCATGTCACAAGCCACAATCAAATTCCAATCAGCCAGACCAGCCTCCAGCGCCGTTCGAATGCCACCCAGCGGCCCCAGGCCGGTTTCACAATCAGCAATCACAGGAAGACCGAGCACAGCGTACTTTTCCAAAGCCCCAATTACCGTAACCGATCCAGCCGCCAGCAAAACTTCCGCGGCGACGTGCTCAAGCAGCGTGCGGCCCTGCCACGGCAGCAATGCTTTGTCTTGTCCCATGCGGCTGCTCTCACCGCCCGCAAGTACAAATCCAGCCCGTCTCATGCGAAAATTATAGCATTCGCCTGCGGCTCTTCCCGAACGTGTTCAATCCTTTGGAGAACAGGTGTATAATCAATGCGAGTAGATTTTGTTCAAAACATAGTCATGCGTTTTTGTTTCCTAGTAACGATTGCCGGACTGCCTTTGCTAAGCGCAGCCTCGTTGCCCCAAGCCCCGGCGAAAACCAATGTGGCTACCGTTACCCGAACCGACTCGAAAACCGGCCGTGTTGTCCGCAGTGTCGTTATCGCTCCCCGTTCAGCAAATGCGTCAAATCCAGTGGCCACAGCAACGGCCAAAAAGAAGCAAGCCCCGGCCGCCATTGATGAACTGGTAAATAGAGCGTCCGCCGAACATGGCGTAGATCCATTGCTGGTTGACGCAATCATTCAAATCGAAAGCAACTACAATCCTTTTGCCATTTCCCCGAAAGGTGCCGAAGGCCTCATGCAGCTGATGCCCCCAACGGGCCGTCAATGGGGCGCACGCAACGCCTTTGATCCCGAAGAAAACATCCGCGCCGGTGTGCGCTATTTCAAACATCTGCAAGATATGTTCAAGGATGATCGCTTGGCTATTGCCGCTTATAATGCTGGCGAAAATGCGGTCCAAAAGTATGGATGGATTCCGCCATATCCAGAAACGGTAGAATATGTTTATAAGGTTGGCCGCAAGTATGGCGAAAATCGCCGTGCCGCCGCTGCCTCTGAAGTTAAAGTCGCCGAACTCAAACAGCCTGCTGTCGATGCCATTTCAGACAACAGCGAAATCGAAAAAACCGAAGCACTTCCTCGATACCGTCCCGTTGAATATTACCTGGACGCCGATGGCAAGCTGTTTTTGAAGACGAGGTAACGCATCCAGTGATTGAACGTTTCCGGAAGCAGCGCGCGCATTGGCATACCGCCTTGTTGCTGTCTATACTTCTGGTTGCGCCATCACTCCGTTCAGCTGAACCCGAACCAATTGCGTTGAAGGACATTCGATTCTGGACCCAAGGCGAGGTTACCCGCGTGGTTCTCGAATTATCGGGCGAATTTGAATTTCAAACAGATCACCTCCAATCTCCGGAACGGCTGTTTTTCGATCTACTTTCAACCAAACCCAGAATGGCGGGCAAGTCCCGCGCAATCATCCCTGTCGGCGATACTCAAGTACGGCAAATCCGGGTCGGCGAAGCCAAGCCGCGGGTAACGCGCGTTGTACTTGATCTGGAAAACAAAGCTCAGTTCACCACATCGGTAATGCACAACCCGGAACGGCTTGTAATCGAAGTTCGCGGTGCTGGTGCCATGCTGCCCGAGGTACAAACCAAACCCGTCATTGAGCCACCACCGACTACAGTTTCCTCCATTGTTCCACCACTTGTTCCACCACTGAAAATTGGTAAGCCGAAACCCCGCGCGCTTGTACCGCCTCCCGTTCGCAGAACACCTGTCGCCAACGCCAAAGTAGTGCTGCTCAGTCCGCCAACATTTTCCTTCACTCAGCTACCCGATTGGCGTCAGCCCCGGCAATTTGGCAAGTCCACCAGGCTACCCGGCTTTAAGGCTACGGTCGCAGTCAAGGTTAAGAATGAAGCCATCGAAACCTCGGAACTGGCAAAGGTCGAGGAGCCAACAATAGTTGAACGGCCAATTACCCAGACCAGGCGGGCATCGGTTTCTGGCGGACCCAATTCCCTTACTCGAGCTTTGGGCCTGAAAATCCGGCGCATTGTCATCGATCCTGGTCACGGCGGTCACGATCAAGGTTCCAGTGGACCTGCCGGCCTTATTGAAAAGGAACTGGTTCTGGATGTTTCCCGTCGCCTCGGCAAATTGATCGAAGAGCAGCTTGGCAGCGAAGTGATTTACACGCGCAGCGACGATCATTTCATCCCTCTTGAACAACGGGCAACCATCGCCAATCAGGCAAAGGCTGATCTTTTCCTTTCCATCCACGCTAATTCTTCATCTATTCGCACCGTTTCCGGAGTGGAAACCTATTACTTGAGTTTCACAACATCGAAACAAGCCCTGGAAGTAGCCTCCCGCGAAAACGCAACCAGCGAAAGAAGCGTGTTTGAACTCAAGGAACTGCTTCAGAAAATCGCCTTAAAAGACAAAGTTGACGAATCGCGCGAATTCGCTTCCAAAGTGCTTGGTTCGCTAATTAAGGCAAGCCCTGCACCGGCAGGCGCGCAAGCAAGAAACCGTGGCGTGAAAAAGGCTCCGTTCATCGTGTTGATTGGAACCAATATGCCTAGCGTGCTTGCGGAAATTGGATTTTTGAGCAATCCCAAAGACGAAATGCAGTTGAAAAAAGGTGAACCCAGACAGAAACTGGCCGAAGCCCTTATGCGCGGTATTACTCAATATGCAGAATCGTTGAACCAGTTTCAAGTCGCCCGCAGCGGCGACGAATAGCCCACAAATCAGGGCAGTAATTCCTGAGCCCCAGTTGAATTAGTCACGCATGGCAGAAGTGTTTCCACGCGATTGCGCCCGGCATTTTTAGCCTTATACAGCGCCTCATCGGCAATTTGGACCAACGCCTCCGCCTTTTGTCCAGGCACCCAAACCGTAACACCAAAGCTGGCTGCAACAGAAATTGCAATATCGCCGTGCATGATCGGTTGATCAACAATAGCCCTGCGCAGCCTCTCGGCCTGATTTGCCGCATTTTCCGCATCACAACCAGGAAACAAAACCAGAAATTCTTCCCCACCGTACCGGCCAATAGAATCATAAGGCCGGACGCTTTCTCGCAAACGCTGTGCCACTTCCCGCAACACCGTATCACCGCCAGCATGGCCATAGGTATCGTTAATACTTTTGAACCGGTCAAGATCCAGCATCACAATCCCACAAGGCGAACGCTCCCGTTCGCAGCGGGCAATTTCTGCCCCCAACAAATCGAAGATCATTCCTCTGTTCTTCAAGCCCGTTAAGGAATCGTGAGTAGCCTGCATCCGCAAAGCTTCTCGTGTGCGCAACAATTCATCCTGCAACTCTACAATTCGGCGCCCTGCTCGCAAACGGACGTGCAATTCCTTCTGGTCAAACGGCTTTGAAACATAATCGTCCGCACCAGAGTTCATCCCCTCAATAAAATCCTCTTTTTGACTCTTTGAAGTGAGCAAAATCACATAGGTATAAGGCTGATTGACGCGCTTTCGCAATTCACGGCAAACCTCGACTCCTGAACGGCCTGGCATCATCCAATCTAAAATCGCAAGCCTCGGAGCATCTTCCTGATCGAGTGCTGCAAGTGCCTCGTCACCATCGTGCGCAGACACAACTTCGTAGTCCCACTTTCGAACAGTGGCTTCGAGCACATGCCGCGAAACAGCGCTATCCTCGGCGATTAATACTTTCATGCACTCTTAAGCTCCCAAACACACGCGTTACAGCTACTTCCTTTCTACCAGATCATATCGATCAAACTGCAGATTACTTGAATCTATATTACAACTTGCAGCTACCCCTCGATAATGTATGCTCGATGTTGTGGACATCACGGTCTTTCAGCAGGTACCTTTTGAAACCCCAGGCTGGCTCCAAAATACTCTGGAGCATTCCGGATTTTCGATCAATCTACAAAACCCGGAAAAATGTAGCACACAAGTAGACTTCCATCGGCAAACCGGTATAGTTCTGTTGGGTGGACCGATGTCCGCTAACGATGATACCCCATTCTTGAAAACTCAACTCAGAGTCCTGGATGCCGCATTACGTGAGAACATTCCAATTCTCGGCATCTGCCTAGGTGCACAATTGCTGGCAAAAGCGGCTGGCGCGTCCGTGTACAGAAGCAACTGTAGCGAAATCGGCTTCTTCGATATTACGCTTACCCCAGCCGGTTTACAAGACCGACTATTTGGCAAGCTCAACTGCACGGAAACTTTCTTCCATTGGCATAGCGATACCTTCGAATTACCAAGCGGTGCTGAACACTTGGCTTTTTCAGAACGAACCCAAAATCAAGCCTTCCGCATCGGGGATTGCGCCTACGGCCTGCAGTTTCACCCCGAAGTAACTCCAGCCATGATCGCCGATTGGTGCCAACAGGATGTCAATTGTGGCGACATAGCGGAAATTGAAACCCCATTTAATCCTTATACCAACGCGCAACGGCTGGAAGAAGCAGCTAACCTTTTGTTCGACTCCTGGATTAAACTAGTTCTGAACAAACGAACCCAATGCGACTAATAGCCCTTTTCTTGCTTTCATTTTGCGCCAGCCAAGCCGCTGTCAAACTAACTATCACGCCACAGAAATTCCGTACTTTCTACCAACCCGACCAAGCGGAAGTGCCAGCCGCAGTGCGAAATGCCACCACCTTGTCGGTGAAGACCGCCGATGGGGCAACCTGGACAGGATCCCCGCGCGGTGTCACAAGACTGGCAGCTTCTGAGGCCCCCAACCGTCAAACTCAGTTCTTCGCCGGCAAACGTTACCTACCCGACGACCAGGTGGAAGCCATAATCGCCGCCGGCACTGGCGTCTGGGTACGAACCAAAACTGGCGTTTCCCATATCGAACTGCGCCCCATGACGCTCGCCGCCAAAGCTGAAGCGTTTGAACAACGATTGGCCGCCCGTCACGATCGGCACGGATTGGTGGCCGATTCCCGGCTGAAAACTCCAGGCGACCTCACCACCAGCCGCGCCGAACCCAGCGATAACGACGGCCTGTGGACCGCCATCTATTCCACCGCCGCCGCTTTCCGGTACAAGCTGAAACCGACCCCAGCCAATCTGGATCGCGCCCGCAAAGCCACCGAAGCCATTCTGTTCCTGGAAGAAATTACCGGCCGGTCCGGCTTCCCTGCCCGCTCCATCGTAAGCAAAGGCGAGCAAAAATCGTCAGACGGCATGTGGCATACAACCCCCAACGGACAGTGGATGTTCAAAGGCGACACGTCATCGGACGAAATCGCCGGTCACTTTTTCGCATTCGGCATCGCCTGGGACCTTTTGCCCGACCCCAAACTGAAAGCCAAAGTTGCCGCCACCACTGCCAGAATGATGGACCACATTCTGAATCACGACCTAACCCTGACCGACATCACCGGCTTCCCCACTTATTGGGGACGTTGGGACGAGGATTACTTCGCCTCCGAACGTGGCCACAGCGATTCACCACTGAACGCCATCGAAATTCTAAGCTTCCTCAAAACCGCGCATCACATCACCGGCAACCCGCGCTACGAACGTGAGTATAAGCGCCTGGCCATCGACCGCAAGTATGCGGAATTGGCAACCAAGGAACTGGAGTTCCGCGAGGAGATCAACTACTCCGACGAGGAACTGGCCTTCCTGCCCTTCTACCTGCTCTTCCAATATGAAAAGGATCCGAAGCTGCTGGCCATCTATGGTAGAGCCCTTGATGGCTGGTGGGAAAATGCGCAGCGCGAAAAGAACCCACTATGGACGATCATCTATCAGTTGGCCAACCCCACCAAGAAGGTTGATCTGGAAGGCGGGGTGGAAACCCTCTACCGCATTCCCATGGACATGATTACGTGGCGCGTCACCAATTCCGGTCGCGATGGTATCGCAATGGAAACAGATAAAGATCGCTTCAAGCGGCCACAATCGAAGCAATTGCTACCGGCGGACGAGCGGCCCGTGATGCGCTGGAACGGCAATCCGTTTCGCATCGACGGCGGAAATGGCGGTAATAGCGAAGATGATGGGGCCTTTTTCCTACTGCCTTACTGGATGGGCCGATATCACAAATTGTTCTTAGGTGAATAACCTGCGCCAGTGGCAGGGTAAATTCCCCCTTCATTCGAGTGAGTTAGGCTACCGTCGCTATGCGCGGCGCGCTATGATTAGAAAAGAAAGAATTCGCCTCTTATGGATATGCATAACTCAGTTCTCGTTCCGATGGTGGTTGAACAGACTTCGCGTGGTGAGCGTGCTTACGACATCTATTCGCGTCTGCTCAAAGAGAACATCATCTTCCTTGGAACCCCCATTGACGACAATGTCGCCAATTTGATCATTGCCCAGATTCTTTTCTTGGCAGCAGAAGATCCGGAGCGCGATATTTCGCTCTATATCAACTCGCCCGGCGGCTCGATTACAGCCGGCCTTGCGATCCTCGACACAATGCGGCTTGTTGAGCCCGACATCGTAACCTACTGTCTTGGTCAGGCAGCTTCGATGGCAGCGGTTCTGCTTGCTTGCGGTACGAAGGGGAAGCGTTACAGCCTGCCCAACAGCCGCATTCTGATCCACCAACCCTCAATGAGCGGTTTGGCTGGTCAGGCAACAGAAATCGACATTTACGCTCGCGAAATTCTGCGTATGCGCGAAGCGTTGAACGGGATTTTGGCCGACGCTTGCGGCCAACCTGTGGAACGTATCGCCCGTGACGTGGAACGCGATTACATCATGAGCCCCCAACAGGCTCTGGACTACGGCATGCTCGACAAGATCATCGCCAGCCGCTCGGTAAATAAATAACT
>JBBRJC010000118.1:0-8880 GCA_038220135.1 Bryobacterales bacterium
CTAAGGCTGATATTGAAGTTGGCTTGGCTGATTCTACTGCTGTGATGCTATCCAATATCGCGATGGATGAAGGGCGCCGTGTGAACTTTACGGAAATTGAAAAGTACGCGGCTGGTAAGAAAGCTTAAAAGGAACAGATCCGGGACAGACACACTGTTCCGGATCTTTTTACTTTTCTTCCAGGACGAATAGCGGCACAAGCGAGAAATCGTCGGTGTCGTCTGAACGTTGCCAACTCCTGTATTCGGATGGGGCCTGGCGCATTGGAGCTACTTTCAATTTCACGCGCTCGCCCACTTTGTGTGCGGCACCTTGCAGCAGCTTCCGGTCTCGCATGGCAACGAAAATAATGATCGCTTCCTTGGGTTCATAGGTGCCTGACTCCACTTTTTCCACCTTCATTTTTGCGTAAAGCAGGCCGTCGCTGTATGGGGCAATGTTGGGGTCGATACTCTTTGACAGGAATGTGATAGTGCCGGTCAACTCTGCCGGGTAGGCTGGGGCTGCGGAAATCGTAACCTCAGGCTTCTTTTCTACAGCAGGTTCTGGCGGAGTTACCTTTTCACTCACCACTTCAGGTTGCTTCACTGCGGGCGGTTCGACGACTTTGCGAACAGGTGGATTGATCAATGGCAGCGGTTTCCATGAACCATTGCTGAGATCGCGAATCGTGAATTCATAAACGATCACTTTCTTCGATTGCAAGTGGCCATCTTGTGCGGCGCGAACCAGTTCCTGACGGACGCCTGTGGCGGCTGAACCATTCATCGCAACAATTTCTACAGGACGGTTGAGACGCGCTGCAATGTGCTCTCCAAAGCCCGCGGATTCGCCCCAGTGCAGCACGTTCGATGAATAGATCAAAGAGAAGCTGTCGCCGAGTAGAAGCACTTCTGCATTGGGATCAGAAACCAGAGGTCGGCTAGTTTGGCGATCGATCACTTGTTCGGCAGCGGCCGATTCAGTCTGATACAACGTCTGGTCTTTTGAAAGCTGGAGCAATTCCACCAGATCGCCAATCGCGGCCACTGGAGCGGGTTTCATTTTGAATCGCGGAGTGGCTGCGGCGGCTGCAAGGTGCGATTCCAGACGCTTGGCTACGTTGGTTGCCACGGCGTCCATGAATGCCGGAGTCCAGTGCGTGTCCTGCTTTAAGAACCACGGTGCTTGCGCCGAATAATCGTTGCGGTTGACAGTGACCACTTCTGCGCCAAGCCTTTCCATGCGTCTGGTTAGCTCGGCGAAATCCGCGTTCTGAAGTGTGCTTGAATCTGATGCACCCAACGGCTCTGGCACAAACATCGCCTTGTCCGGCACGGGAACCAGCACCAGATGAATGCCCCATTTTTTGCAATCTTGCGCCAGTTGTTCAAGAGCTGGAAGCGGGTTTGGATGAGGATCAGAATCACCCTCTTTGTCGACCATGTTTTTTGTACGAAGACGCAGGAATTCCGGCGATAGAAATGAGTGGCCAACAAGATAGCTTAAGCCGGGTGCGTAGTAGAGCCAACCGTTGTTGCCGATGGTTACCTTTTCCGTTCCGAAACGGCCAACGCCACTGAGTAAGCCCTGTAGGCGCGGCTGAAAGTACTGGCGAAGATGAGACCCGGAATCAAGTGCCTTTTCAAAGGCGCGAAGTGATTCGCGTGTGGGGGGAATTTGAAACTTAGAGAACTCTTCAAATACCTTACCTTGCGGAGCCTGCCAAATGACTTGCAATAGTGCAGGTAGAAGGATCAGCGCGAGAAAGCCAAGCACCATTTGCTTTGCAACAGGGCGCGAGACTTCTGTAGTGGCAAGCTCTTTCTGACTTGCTTCTTCGGTAACGATCATCGAACCTTGGTTTGGATCTGGCATAGGATCAGAACTGGTAATACAGGAACGGGTTAGTTGTCTGGGTCCACAGAAATAGAATGCTTACAGCGAATGTTGCCAGGCAAACGGCGACGCGAGCCGTGGTTAGGCGTTGCGTGAAAATCCAGGTTTGTGGCATTCCCCAAACTACGAAAGCGCAGACGGCGAACATAGCCAAATGGTATGGCGTGTGAATGATGGCAGAGAGCACTGTGGCGTTTGGTTGGATCTGACTGGATGGGATCAGGTGACGGATATAACTGAGTGCGTAGGATAGCGTTTCAGCGCGGAAGAAGATCCAACTGACGCAGACCACCAGGAACGTGACGGCTGTTCGTAGCACGCTGGGCAGAGAGCCGTAAAAGCTCTTCTTGCCTTGCAATCGTTCCAGGGCGAGCATGCCGCCGTGGATGCCACCCCAGATAACGAAATTCCAGGAAGCACCGTGCCACAGGCCGCCGAGCAGCATCACGGTCATAAGGTTGCAATAGGTGCGAAATTCGCCGAAGCGGTTGCCGCCGAGTGGGATGTACAAGTAATCGCGAAGCCAGGTGGAGAGCGAAATGTGCCAGCGTCGCCAGAAGTCGGTAATGCTGCTGGCGCGGTAGGGGTCGTTGAAATTCTTGGTGAAGAGAAAGCCCAAAAGTAGGGCCAGGCCAACCGCCATGTCGGAGTATGCGGAGAAGTCGAAATAGATTTGGAAGGCGTAGGCAAGCAGCCCGTACCAAGCGTCGTACCAGTAGAGTGAACCCGCAGCAAAGGCGTTATCGGCAATGTGTGCCATGGGGTTTGCCAGAAGGATTTTCTTACCCATGCCTAAGGAAAGAAACGCTGCGCCGCGGGCAAACTTTTCCCATGTGAAGACACGGTGGCGAATCTGTTCGGCGATCGACCAATAACGAATAATCGGGCCGGCAAGCTGGTGTGGGAATAGCGCTACGAAGCAGGCGAAATCGATCGGGTTTTTCAAAGGCCGCGCTTCACCACGATAGACGTCGACAGCGTAACTCATCGATTGAAATGTATAGAATGAAATGCCAATGGGCAGGGCCACGTGTAGCATCTGAATGGGCAAATCGCCGAAACCCATCAGGTTGGAAATCGCACTGAGGTTTTGCACGCCGAAATCGAAATACTTGAAAAAACCGAGAATTGCAAGGTTGGTAATCATCGAAATGGCGAGGGCCATTTTTTGAGCTTTGTTGCGTGGCTGGCCTTTCGGCAGGTAAGGCAAGTCGCCGCCATCGTTCTTAATTCCTGAATAATAAACTAACGCCAGTCCGCAAAAATAATCCACCATCGTGCTGGTTAGCATGAGGATGATCCACTTTGGGTTTGCCCAACCGTAAAAGAGATAGCTGACCAGCATAATCATGAGGGTCAAGAAACGGAAGGGCAGCGTGTAATTTAACAACAGAACGAAGGGCAGGAAATAGAAGAGAAAAACGTGGCTGCTGAAAACCATGTGGGTAAGCTTACTAGTATAGCGGACTGACTATAATACAAGTTCATCACTATGAACGAAATTGTTTATCGTAATCGCCGGGCGTCGCAGATTGAGAATGATCAGGTGCGCGTAACCGTATTTGTTGAAGGTGGACATATTGCGGAAATTCTTTGTAAGCGGACGGACATAAATCCGCTATGGACGCCGCCCTGGACTTCGATTGAGCCGTCCACGTGGGATCGGGTAAAGCACAAAGATTACGGTGATGATGCCGAGAGCAGATTGCTGGCTGGTATTGGTGGGCAAAATCTGTGTCTCGATATATTTGGTGGGCCATCAGCAGAGGAAGAGGCAGCAGGGCTGGGTGTGCATGGCGAAGGTTCCATTGTTGCTTATGACCTGCAATCGGACGGTGGGAGGATGACGCAGCGGGCGCGCTTCCCGTTGGCACATCTGGATTTTGAGCGTGTGCTGACTCTGGATGGAGCGCGGGTGATCATCACCGAGACGGTTACCAATTTATTGGCTGTGGACCGGCCTGTTGGGTGGACACAGCACGTCACTTTGGGGCCACCGTTTGTTACGCCTGGTGCGACCCTGTTTACTGCGACTGCTACTAAATCGAAAGTGATTGAATCGGACTTCACAAACGGCAAGGGGTATCAGGAAACAGGCGCGGAGTTTGAATGGCCCATGGTGCCGCACAAAAATGGTGGCACGGTTGATCTGCGGGTTTATCCTGATCTACTTGTTTCGGCTGGTTATACAGCGCACTTGATGGATCAGTCGAAAGAGGTGGCGAATTTTGAAGCCTGGCACCCACAAAGCAAAACCTGGTTACGTTACGAATGGCAGCGTAGCGACTTTCCATGGCTCGGGATTTGGGAAGAAAATTGTGCGAGAACGCAGGCTCCATGGAATGGAAAGACGATCACACGTGGGATGGAATTTGGAGTGTCGCCGATGCCGGAATCGCGCCGCCAAATGATTGAACGCGGCAGTATGTTTGGCGTTCCCAGCTTTCGTTGGTTGCCAGCAAAATCTAAGGTGACTGTGGCTTATAGTGCTGAGGTTGGCGTGCGTGAGGAGTTTTCAATATGATCCGTTTTGTTGCTTTCTTCCTTTTGATTGTGGCGCTTGGTTCAGCGCAGGATCGGGTGACCGTAATTCGTGCGCCGCGCCTTTACGATGGCAAATCAGACAAGATTGTTGAGCCTGGAGTGGTGGTGGTGAAGGGCAACAAGATTGTATCCGTAGGGGAGGCCGGTGTCCCGGCCGGTGCGACGGTGATTCAGTTGGAAAACGCGACGCTGTTGCCGGGCTTCCTGGATGCGCATGTGCATTTGGCTCAACAACCGAGCATGAATGGCATTGCAGACCGGCTGGACCGGATGTCGAAGTCGCCCGCAGAAACGGCGCTGGATGCCACGGTGTATTTGAAGCGAACGCTTGAAGCTGGGTTCACTACAGTGCGCAGTTTAGGTGCGAATGATTTCCTGGATGTGGCGTTCCGCAATTCGATCAATAACGGCAGTATTGTTGGCCCGCGGATCCTTGCGGCAACTAAAGCTTTGGGTACTACGGGTGGCCACTGCGATTTCACCAACTCCGTCAAGCCCGGCTTATTTGGTCCTGAAATCAGTTGGCAGCAGGGGATTTTCAACGGGCCGATTGAAGCGCGGGCTGCGGTGCGTTACATGATCAAGTACGGTGCTGATTTAATAAAAGTGTGTGCCACCGGAGGCGTGCTGAGCGCCAACAATGACGTGGATTCGCCGCAAGTAACGCAGGAAGAGATGAACGCGTTGGTGGATGAAACCCATGCCAAGGGTAAGAAGGCAGCGGCCCATGCTCACGGTGCTGAGGGGGCCAAGCGCGCCATTCGCGCGGGCATCGATTCTATTGAACACGGCTCGTTTATGGATGATGAGGCGCTGACACTGATGAAGCAAAAGGGTACGGTGTATGTTCCTACGTTGATTGCTGGCCACTCTGTTGTGGAACGGATTGACAAGGGTGCGGTGATGGATCCGCGTACCGTGGTGAAGGCGCGCGCCGCAGTGAATCGTGTGTATGAGACGTTCCGGTCGGCTGCAAACCGCGGCATCACAATCGGCTTTGGTACTGATGCCGGTGTGTTTGAACATGGCCGGAATGCTGAGGAATTTGTGCTGCTTGTGAAGAACGGATTGAAGCCGATTGACGCACTGCGCGCGGCCGGTTCAGTGGATGCACAGTTGTTTGGTGTGGCTGACAAAGTGGGGACGCTTGAAGCCGGAAAGCTGGCCGACATTATCGCGGTGGTGGGTGATCCCATAGCCGATATCGCGGCTACGCAGAAGGTAATGTTTGTGATGAAGGACGGGGTTGTTTACCGCAACGGGCGCTAGATCGGCAGAGGCAGATCGACGTTTCCGCCCGATATAATCACGCCAACATTGCCAATGTCTTTCGGTAGCTTGCCGAACAATACAGCGGCAGCGGATACGGCGCCGCTCGGTTCAACCAGGATCTTCATCCGCAATAGCAGGAAGCGCATGGTGGCGAGAATTTCCTCTTCACTCACCAGCAGTACTTGCTCCACATGCTCGCGCATGATGGGGAATGTCAGCTTGCCGGGGGCTGGTGCGCGCAAACCGTCGGCGATCGTTTCCGGAGTTGGAATTGTCACGCGCTCGCCCTTCTGGAACGATAACCACGTGTCGTTGCCGAGTTCCGGCTCGGCACCGAACACGCGGATGGATGACTTCATGCCCCTGGCGGCTACTGCGGTACCACTTAGCAGTCCGCCTCCTCCGATTGGGGCAACGATAGCATCCAAACCTGGAATCTCTTCTAATAATTCAGCCGCTGCAGTCCCCTGGCCAGCAATAATCAGCGGATGATCGAACGGTGGCACGGTGGTAGCATTGGTCTGTTCAGCAACAGCACGGGCTACAGCTTCACGGTCTTCGGTAAAGCGATCATACCAAACGATTCGCGCGCCTCTTGCAGCAGTCGCATCGGCTTTAATTTTTGGTGCATCCTTAGGCATCACGACGGTGGCATTAGTGCCCGCGCGAGCTGCGGCGATGGCTACTGCCTGTGCGTGATTTCCGGACGAAAACGCCACCACGCCACGCAGCAAATCAGCGGCAGGAATGGCATTGATAAAGTTGGCGGCACCACGGATCTTAAACGCACCACCAAGCTGAAAGTTTTCACACTTGAAGAAAACCTGGTGCCCAGATTCGCCGTTGAAGGTACGCGAAGTCAGCACAGGCGTACGTTGTGCAACATTCTGAATTCGTTCGCGGGCGGTGATGATGTCTGCGAGCGTGATCACTAATGCAGGGTCTCCACATACTCACCGGTTGATGCATCAACAAGAATTGAATAGCTGCTGGTGGAAACTGATTCGCCCCAGATGATGCGGTAGCAGGGTTGGCCATGCTTGGGCGTGTAGGTCAATTCATAGGTCACCGGCATGTCCGGATTCTTTTTGATGTAGGCGGCAGATTTTGCAGCAGCTGCTTGATAAGCATCCGTAGAATCTTTTTTCAGTGCCTGCATGATGAACGGTTTATCCTGTCCACGAGTGCCGCGCCATGCCTCTTCCAGATTGCCAAATACACCTTTGTGTAGATTGCCTTCCGATTCAATCACAGAGTAGGTGAACATCTTCATCTGGCCCTTGGCGGGCGAGATTAAAGTGACCGACCAAGCCCAGCACTTGCCTTCTTTGCAATAGTGCTTTTCGTCGAGGTCGACGCTCTTTATGTCGAGTACTTGTAAGTCTGTCGCCCAGGTACGTGCGTTGGAATAGACAGCGTAGAAGGCCTTCAAGGCAGTCACCGGTTCAGCCGGTTTCTCTTGCTTTTTCGGCTTGGGCTCTTCTGTGCAGCTGGTCGTCATTAGGAAGACGGCTGCAGTGGCGAGGCAGAACAGAAGCTTACGCATAGGGTACTTTATGTTTTTAGTTTACCAGACGCAGTACGAATATTTATAAATTTCCATTTAGTAATAGCTCCAGCGCACCAGTCGTGATATGATCCGTAGCCAAGAGTACGGCAGTAAAATCTAACGAGGAGACTACCCAAATTGGCAACAAAGAAAACGGCCGCTCCAGCAGCAGCACCGGCGGCAACGAATTCTGCTTCCATGTTGGCCCTGGAGGCAGACATCAATGCGGCGGCGGCAGCGGCAGCCAACGCAAAAGCAATTGTCCGTAAGTTGAAATCGACGAAACTGAAATCCGATGTCAGGAAAGATTTGTCGAAGCAATTGAGAGCCGCCATGAAAGAAGCGCAGGTGAAATTACAAGACGCCAAAAAGAACGCTTCCGGCACTGGCGACAAGGAACTGGGGCCGTAGCCAGAATGAGCTGGAGAGGGGCCTACTTCAGGCCTCTCCATTTCTTTTCTACAATGCTTTGAACTGCCGGGTCGTTCCAAAAGTTATCGAGGAATGGATCACTTTTGGTCTCTTTTACTGAAGATTCGCTGGCCAGTTGGTTGAAGTATTTGATCGCCGTTGAGCGCTGGCCGATCAACTCATAAACCAAAACAAAATTCGTCAAATACTGATTGTGAATTGCTTCCGGGATCGTCTTCAGTTGCTCTTGTGCCTGTTCCTTTTCCTTTAGGTGCGCATAGTATTCCGCCAAATTCAGCCTGATACGGTAATTCTTCGGAGTTACTTCTAGCAGCTTGTTTCCCAATTCAACGGCCCTCGATATTGTCTTCTGTGCTTCGTTCCTCTTTTCTGGTATGAAGGTGTACACAATGCCCAGATTGCCCCAAATTGTATAAGCGCTGGAATCCAGATCTCTGGCCGCCTCAAGTGCGGTGGCTGCTTCCTGATAACGGCGTTCGAAGAGGTAAACCATCCCCAATCCACTATATGATCTTGCAGTTGGGTCTGTCTTGATCACCTTTAGAAGTAGCTCCCGGGCTTCCCTGTAACGGCCTATGGTGGTGTAAAATCCGCCCAAAGTACGGAGCATGATTTCATTGTCAGGCGTAATTGACAGAGCCTTCTTGAAGGATGCTTCCGCATCGGCTGGTCTGGACTGCTGCATGTAAAACAGGCCTAGCAAAAGATGTCCAAACCAATCTCCGGGACGGCGAGCGATCGCATCCAGATAAAGCTCTTCGGCCTCCTTCAGCTTTCCTCTATTTGCTTGCACTGTGGCCAAACTGCGATAGGCTTCCGCGTCACCAGGATTGAGCTGTAGGGCCTTTTGGAGTTCCGCAATTGCAGCGTCCTCCTTCCCGAATTCCTGATAAATTCGGCCAAGGCCTGAATGCGTCAGTCCCATTCCGGGCGCAAGTTGAACCGCTTTTTCGCCATTCTCGATGGCCCGGATTTGCCAATGCTTTTCTGCCGTCTGGATGGACTTGCGGGTATAAGCATTTCCCAATCCGGCGTAGGCTAAGGCGTAGCGTTGGTCTTTTTCGATGGCCCGATGAAAGCTTTCAATTGACTTATCCAAATTGCCTTTGATGTCGTATCGAGCGAGGTAGCCCGTCGCCTTCAGATATTCCTCATAAGCAACAGGAGTTGTTGTTTCCCCTTCCGCCATGTTGGTTTTCGCAGCC
>JBBRJC010000119.1:0-8789 GCA_038220135.1 Bryobacterales bacterium
TTTGTTCAATACGGTAAGAAAGCTGCGGCTTCCGGCCAAGAATGCCCGTAGCCAAAGGCCCCTCAACACCGCAATGCCGAAGTTCGGTAAGCTTCACAAGCGTTGCCGCATACGCCCGCGCGTTTCCTGTGCGATAAACCACCCATTCGTCGCAAGCCAGTTCACGCGCCAATGCCATCCGGCCCAAAATAAAACGCGCCAGCGGATGAAACCACAGCACTGCTTCAATGCACCGGCCCAGCAAATTCATCCAATCATCGCGCCGCGCCAAGTGGGCGTATTCATGGATCAGCACGCCATCAAATTCGCGCATAGTCAACTTCGGCGCAAGGTCCGCAGGAACCACAATTGCGGGATGCCAAAAGCCCACTGCTATTGGAGATTTAACTTCTGTTGAAGCCAGTAACCGCAATGGCCGGCTCGATTGCTGCGGCTCAAACGGTAACGGCGAAGCAGATTTCTTCAAACGCCGCAAAGCCCTATAGCTATTGGCCAATCTGACGAACATCAGAAACGAACCAACAGCCCAGAACAAGCCAAGCCAGGCAGTAGAATCACCCGGATCAATCAATACCAGATCATTTTCCGGTGCTTCGTTCGTAGCCTCAATCGCCCGTTCAGCGACCGCAGCAGGCGACTGCACACCGAGATGCAGAACCGGCAATAGAACGACGGCCAGAAGCGTCACCCACCAGGCTGCATAACGAGTAGCCGCATTCAATCGCGGCGTCCATCGCAAAAGCAAATAAACAAATACCACCAGCGCAGTGGCAGGCAAAACCGTGTTCAAGAAAGATTCCACCAAGTGGTTCATATCCGCGCGTCCTCCCTCTGGATTAACTTCTTCAACCTACGGATTTCCACCTTACTGAGTTCATCGTTGTCCAGTAGATTTTGCACCAACAGTTCCGGCTGCCCACCAAAGAAGCGGTCCAGCAATTGGGTCAAAGCGCTGCGTTGCGCTGCGGCGCGCTCCACGGCAGCAGCATAAACAAAGGCCCGTCCCTGCTTCAGGTGCGTTAAATATCCCTTCTCTTCCAGAATCCGGAGAGTTGTAAGAACGGTGGAATAGGCCAGATCCGCGTCAGGCGGCAAGGCATCGACTACTTCTGAAACAGTAGCCTGCCCCTTGGCCCAAAGAATATCCATAAGCCGAAGTTCAGCGGAAGTGAGAGAGCTTGATTTAGGTCGTGCCATGTGTACTATTAAGAAATTAATTGAAAGCGCGCCCGATGTCAACTATAAAATTAATAGTTACCAGTTGCTAAACTAGAAGTAGTCCCGAATGAAAAGAATTATAGTGGCCATAGACGGCCCCGCTGGTGCCGGCAAAAGCACCATTGCGCGCCGCATTGCCGAACTGGCCGGCTTCACTTATATCGACACCGGTGCCATGTACCGCGCCGTTGCCCTGTGGGCATTGCGCAGCGATGTCGGCTTATCTGACATGCATAAACTGGAAAAGTTGGCTAAGGCTGCACGCATTGCTTTTTTAGATGGCGGACGGAGCATCCAACTGAATGGCGAAAATATCACTGCGGAAATTCGGTTCCCTGAAGTATCGGCGGCCGCATCGAAAGTTGCTGCTGTAAGCGCCGTTCGCCGGGCACTCGTCGAAAAGCAGCGCGAAATTGCAGCAGATAATAGCGTTGTCATGGAAGGGCGGGACATCGGAACAGTGGTCTTCCCCGAAGCCCAGGTGAAGATATTTCTCGATGCTGACCCGCTGGTGCGTGCCGAACGCCGCGTCAAAGATCTGGGTACCGGCGACACAGCGCAGGTGGCCAAAGAAATTGCGGAGCGTGATTCGCGCGACCGTTCCCGGCCCGATTCGCCGATGGTGCAAGCACCCGATGCTGTGTATCTGGATTCCTCTCGCTTATCGGTCGAGGAAGTCGAGTTGGCTATTCTGAAATTGATTCGTGAAAAGACCTCCAACGGAAAGGAAATTCATTAGTTTGAGCGATCTATTAGTTATGAAGTTTGGCGGCACAACACAGGTGGCCAAAGAAATTGCGGAGCGTGATTCGCGAGACCGTTCCCGGCCCGATGCTGTGTATCTGGATTCCTCACGCCTTTCGGTCGAGGAAGTCGAGTTGGCAATTCTGAAATTGATCCGTGAAAAGACTTCCAACGGAAAGGAAATTCATTAGTTTGAGCGATCTATTAGTTATGAAGTTTGGCGGCACAAGCATGGGCTCGGCCCTGCGCATGAGCGTCGCGGCAAAGATTATCTCCGACGCCAAAGCCCAGCGCCCCGTGGCAGTTGTTGTGTCTGCCATGTCGAAAATCACCGATCTGTTGCTGGATACTATGCGCCACGCCGAAGGCGGCGACCGTGCCGGCATGGATGTGAATCTGACCACGCTACGCAAGCGGCACGACGATGCCTGCAGCGAGTTGCTTCCGGCCGAAGTGCAGCCACAAATTCGTGGGGAACTCACCACGCTGATCAACGAATTCGAACGCATTGCCGACGGCATGCTATTGCTGGGCGACCGCCCCATTCGCAGCGTTGATGCCGCTGTTGCGATTGGCGAGCGCCTCTCGGCAAGGCTGATGGCTGCGTATTTGGAAACGCAAGGCATTCGCGCCCAGGCAGTCAACGGTGCAGAAGTGATCGTGACCGACACGGTGTTTGGCAATGCAACGCCTCAGCTCGATTTGACGAAAGTGAAAGCGCATGCGGTAGTGGGCCCGCTTCTCGCCGAAGGCATTGTGCCAGTGATGACTGGCTTTAACGGAGCGACCATTGATGGCCGCCCGACGACGCTTGGCCGGGGCGGTTCAGACTTCAGCGCTTCCATTCTGGCCGGTGTGATGGATGCCGGGGAGCTTTGGATTTGGACCGATGTTGACGGCATCATGACCGCCGATCCGCGCCTGGTGAAAGACGCCGTCGTGTTGAGCGAAGTGACCTACGCCGAAGCCGCCGAGTTGGCCTATAACGGTGCCAAAGTGCTGCACCCACGCACGCTTGCGCCGCTCGTGGAAAAGAAGATTCCGGTTTACAGCAAGAACAGTTTCAACGTCTCGGCGCCGGGTACAAAGATTGTTCCAACGCTGAAAAGTCCGGGCGGCGCTCGGGCGGTAACCTCTATGGCCAACGTGGCGCTGGTCGCAGTGGAACCAGCCTCGGCAACGATTCCTGGTACCCGGATCATGGCCCGCGCTTTAGACGCATTGGCTTTGACCAACGCTGAAGTACTGACATTTTCCAGCTCCAGTTATCGCCAGAGTTTTTGCTTCCTGGTGCGTAAAGATGAGTTGAGCGCGGCAGTGCAGGCGATTGAAGAAGGCTTGTCGCTGGAACTGGCACATGGCTATGTGAAGCCGGTGGAAGTGGACGAAAACGTCGGTTTGATCGCCGTGGTAGGTGAAGGCATGCGCGGTGTCGCGGGACTTGCAGGGCGTGTGTTTACTGCCGTGTCACACGAGGGCGTGAACATTATCGCGATTGCCCAGGGATCTAGCGAATTGACAATAAACCTAGTGGTGCGGCGCGAAGGTTTGGAAAAGGCGGTGCGCGCCATCCACGCGGAATGCCGCATGAGCGAACTGGCCGGTTAGAACCCGCCCAGTAGTTTGTCAACGACTACGCCGAACCCTGGCAGTAACGGCGATTCGACAACATCCTGGCCGCGAAACAGACGAATGCCGGAATTGGTCTGAATAAACACCTCACCATTCGAGTAATCCAGCGACCAAACCTCTTGACTTCCAGCGGCTAAGTAATCCAAAACTTTCCGGTTCACATCGACTGCGCTTTCAGAAGGAGACAGAACCTCCACCGCAATGTCTGGAGGGCAAGGCAAAGGAATCTTCTGTCGATCAATGGCGCGCAACCGGTCGTTAAAAAAGACTGAAACGTCAGGACGACGCACAGTAGTTTCCCTGAGACGGCAATCGACTTCACTTACCACTTCGCCAATCGGATTTCGTTCAAAATAATTTGAAATAAGGAATTCGGTGCGTCCTCGAATCTTGGCGTGCAAATAGGTTCCGCTGGACAAAGGAATCAGTTCTCCCGCAACGAGTTCAAAGTCTTCGATTTCCGTAGGAATCATCTGAGCGAATTCTTCGACGGTCATCAGTGTTTTTGTACTCATTCCGTGCAGTCCTTATCCGCAACACTTATTTTATCGTATCGCAGGCCCGCACTCAGCAGTTTGGAAAAAGCAGTGCGCGCCATCCACGCGGAATGCCGCATGAGCGAACTGGCCGGCTAGAATCCGGCCAGCAGTTTACCAACGCTCACAGTAAACCCAGGCAGTAACGGCGATTCCAAGACATCCTGGCCGCGTAATAGTCGCACACCTGAGTTGGTCTTGATCAAAACCTCGACGCTGCCATAATCGAGCAGCCAGACTTCGCAACTTCCCGCTTGCAGATAAGCCGAAACCTTGCGATTCACATCCATGAAGCCTTCAGAAGGAGACAGAACCTCCACCGCGATATCAGGAGGAAATGGTAGTGGAACCTTCCGTCTATCAATCTGATTCAAACGGTCGCCCACAAATATCGAAATATCAGGCCGGAACACTGTGGACTCGCTGATTCGACAATCCATTTCAATAAGTGCCCGTCCAATTGGAGCTCGGTCGAAATAATTGCGAAGAAGTTGAATCATCAGACCGCAGATTTCAGAATGTATGGGACTTCCACTAGAAAAGGGAATCAGCTCTCCTTCCAAAAGCTCAAACCCTTCGATTTCCGCAGGATTCATCTGAACGAATTCTTCGACGGTCATCAGTGCTTTTGTACTCATTCCGTGCATTCCTTGTCGGCAATCTTATCTTATCGTATCGCAGGCCCGCACTAAGCCAGCACGAAGTTCCCGCCCAGCCCTGGCCTTTCGTTAGGCTTGGCGTAAATCCCTTCTGGCCCGCGCGAAATGCTGTACTCTTCTTCGTACAAATCGTAAACCTGCTTGGGTCCACCAGGAGCGGGCATAAACAATTCCGCCCATGGGGCATTCTGCGTCGCATAGATCCAGTGGATCGAATCATAACGCCCGCCACCGTGCGGAATCACCGGAATATCGTAGGCCGCAGCCATCGCTCCGATCTTGCGCAGTTCCGTCAAACCACCGCACCAATTGATGTCCGGCTGCCAGATCGCCGCGCAATTTCCTTCCAGCAAATGGCGGAATCCATACCGCCCATACTCATGCTCGCCAGTTACAATCCGTGTCGATTTGATGGCCGCATTCAGCCGGCTGAACCCTGCGTAGTCGTGCGGCGGCAGGCACTCTTCCATCCAATAAACGCGGTAGGGCGCAAACATGTCAGCCATTTCGAGCGTGTAGCGTTCGGTCCACGCCATCCAACAATCGAGCATGATTTCGCCATCCGGTCCCAGTTGCTCACGCGTGCGCTTCACCAACTCCAGATTCTTTTTCAAACCTTCGCGGCCATCGGCTGGACCATGCGGAATCGCTAATTTCAATCGCTGAAAGCCGAACTTCAAATGCTGCTCCACATCGTTACCGGTGCAGTAAGCCGGAATGCGCGGCTTGGTTTCGCCACCCAGCAACTTGTACACCGGCAGGTTCAGCGCTTTGCCAACGATGTCCCACAATGCCAGATCGATCGCACTAATCGCATTCATGGTCACGCCCATGCGGCCATAGCTCATGGTTGATCGCCACATGATGTCCCAGTTACGCTCCAGGTCGAATGGGTCGCGGCCCATCATCAACTTGGTTAGATGCCCTTCGATAATCGGACCAGCGCCGGGGCCGCCGCTACCGTAACCTATAATGCCCTTGTCGGTTGTCACCTCCACCACAACAGAAGGTACCCCGTCAGCCATAAATAGACTCCGCATCGGCTTATATTCAGCGTAAATCGACATGGGGTTGGCCACTTCAACACCACCTGTCGACCACGAACCAGGAGACGGGGTAAAACTTGGCGCAGGCTTAGCCGGCTTCACCTTCACCAGGCGAATGCCGGTGATCTTCAATTTGCTTTTTTCTTGTTGGAAGGCGAGTGCGGGTACGGCGAACGCAACGGGGGCAAGCGACAGGAAATCGCGACGATTCATGGGCAAGATTATGTCAATTATAGAGGGGCCAGCGCAAGGGGGGATTATCCCCGCAAAATGACAAAGATGCAGTAGGCGATATAAAAGAACAGGGCTGAACGCATTTAGTTTCTTATCGGCAGAATTGAAGATAAAATGAAGCTCGCCTATGATTCGTATCGCACTTTTTCTACTTGCCGCGTTTGTGGCATCAGCGCAGATTCCGTGGAAGCTCGCGGACCTTCAAAAAACACCACATGCAACAGAAGCCCCAAATCAGGGCGAGGATGGGGTGAAAGCAGTTTGGATAGATGGGCCGCTATTCAAAGGCAAACCGACGCGGATTTTTGCCTACTACGGCGTTCCTTCAACAGGCGGCAAAAAAGCACCGGCAATGGTGCTGATTCATGGCGGCGGTGGCACGGCTTTTGCGGAGTGGGTGCGCATGTGGAACAGTCGTGGGTTTGCGGCCATCGCGCTCGACACCGTCGGCACACTGCCTGCCAAGACTGACGCGAAAACACGGTGGAATCCAACTCGGGCGCGCTTTGCCGAATCGGGGCCGGCAAGTTGGGGCGACTTCAGCAACGTCAATCTGGCGCCTGAAGAGCAGTGGAGTTATCACGCCGTTGCGGGAGCAATTCTGGCGCATTCGTTTCTACGTTCGTTGCCCGGCGTTGATCCGAAGCGCATCGGCGTTACAGGCATTTCGTGGGGTGGATATTTGACCAGCATCGTGGCCAGTCTCGATCATCGCTTTCGCTTCGGCATTCCGGTGTACGGATGCGGATTTCTAGGCGAGGATTCGGTATGGCTGAAGGACTTCGACAAGATGGGGCCGCAGCGGGCGGCGCGGTGGTTGAAGCTGTGGGATCCTTCCACATATCTGCCTTACGGCAAGCGCCCGATGTTCTGGCTCAATGGCACGAATGATTTCGCTTACGTGATGTCTTCATGGCAAAAATCGTATCGGCTGCCGAAGGGCAAGCGAAGCTTGAGCCTGCAAGTGCGGATGAAGCATAACCACCCGGATGGGGTGAAGCCGGAAGAGATTTTCGCCTACGCCAAGGCTGCGGTGGACGGCGGCGCACGGCTGATCCGGATTCGGGCGCAAGGGGAACGCAATGGCTCTATGTGGGCGAACTATCGAGGCAACGCGGTGAAGGCGGAGTTGAACTTTACGCGCGATAACGGCAAGTGGCAGGATCGGAAATGGGAAACTGTGGCGGCGGAATTGGATACAAACACGCATGTCGCGACAGGGAAGGTTCCAAGCGGCGCGACTGTTTACTACCTGAATCTGGTGGATGACCGAGGGCTGATTGTGAGTGCAGAGCACGCGGGGCGTTAAATCGCTAAATCGGGGACGGAGGCGTTAATTTACCGATGTTAATTAACTCCCCCGTCCCCGATCTTCTTCGCCGATCTTCGAATTTACGCCGGCTTCCAGCGCACCACCGGCTTACGTGCCGCCGCCGTTTCATCCACACGCGGGGTGCGCGTCAGATGGGGGGCCGTCGTCACCAATTCCGGATTTTCGTCCACTTCTTTCGCGATCGAAATCATCGCCTGAATGAACAATTCCAGCTCGCGCTTTGGCTCAGTCTCTGTCGGCTCAATCATCATTGCGCCATGCACGATCATCGGGAAACTCGTCGTATATGCGTGGAATCCATAGTCGATAAGCCGCTTGCCCATATCGCCGGTTTTGACGCCCTTCTTTTCCTGACGATCATGGCTGAACACCACTTCGTGCATAGTTGGCTCGCTCACCGGCAAATCATAGTAAGGCTCAAGACCCTTGCGAATAAAGGCGGAATTTAGCAGCGCGTCGATCGTCGCATTCTTCAAACCAGGGCCACCATGAGCCATGATGTAGGCAAGTGCCCGCACCAACACACCGAAGTTTCCCGTGAACGCACGAACCCTGCCAATGCTTTGTGGACGGTCGAAATCGAGACTCAGGGCATCGCCCAGACGCTTCAACCGCGGCACTGGAAGGAACGGCTCCAAATGCTTCTTAATCGCCACTGGACCTGCACCCGGACCACCACCACCATGCGGCGTGGAGAACGTTTTATGCAGATTCATATGCATTACGTCGATCCCGAAATCACCAGGCCGTGAGATGCCAACCAGCGCATTCATATTCGCGCCGTCCATATACATCTGCGCGCCTTTGGAATGTAGAATTTCCGCAGCCTTCACAATATCGCGCTCAAACACACCAATCGTATTCGGGTTGGTCACCATCAACGCGGCCACATCTTCATCGGCCAATGCAGCCAGTGCCGAAAGGTCGATCATGCCGTGGTCGTTCGACTTCACGCTCACCACTTCATAACCGCACATCGCCGCCGTTGCGGGATTTGTGCCGTGCGCCGAATCAGGAACCAGCACTTTCTTACGCGCGTTGCCCTGGCTTTCCAAATATTTGCGAACAAGCATCAGGCCGGTCATTTCGCCGTGCGCACCAGCCGCCGGTTGCAGCGTAATGGCATCCATTCCTGTGCATTCACACAAGTACTGTTCCAGCGTTTCGAGAATCTTCAACGCGCCTTGCGACAACTCCACAGGCTGATAAGGATGTGCCCAGGCGATGCCTTCAGTGCGCGCTACCAATTCGTTGATGCGCGGATTATATTTCATCGTGCATGAGCCGAGCGGATACAAACCCAGATCAATTGCGAAGTTCCAGGTGGGCAGGCGCGTATAGTGGCGGATATTTTCCACCTCGCTGATTTCCGGGAAGTCCGCAATTT
>JBBRJC010000120.1:0-8771 GCA_038220135.1 Bryobacterales bacterium
CGCATATCAGACCAATCATCTGCAGGCAAGCGTAAACTACTTTCACAGCAGACAAAGCGCACAGATTGTTGTGGATTCCAGTGTATTTCCCCTTCAGTACATCAATCAGGGTAACGCGTTGTTTCAAGGATTTGAAAGTGAAGTTAAGTACTACTGGCAAAAGAATTGGCTGTTACTTGCCTCCACTTTATATCAGACCAACTCTGATGGAACCGGTAGAAGAAACGTCACACCGATTCCGACAAGCAGCGCAAAGGCGGGTATCAGTTATCTCGTTGAAAACGGGGTAACTTTGAGTATGTTTGATGTGTACCAAGGCCGAATTGACGGGTATTCATCCTCGCTCAACCCATTACCAACTGCCACGCACATGATAAGTGCCCATACTCGCCTCGACCTGACGCGCCGCTGGTTGAAGTACTCTTCTAGCGGCATCGCATTATTCGCTCACGCCGATAATCTCCTAAACCACTCCATGTGGTTGCCCAATTGGGGTTACGGTGGTGTCGATACAATCCCTGCACACAACCGCAGGTCAATCTATTTCGGCGTTGAGGTTTGGATTAAAGGAGAGTGATGCGCTTTCACCAGGCAAACAAGATTGCACTCCTTTACTTCATCTCCTTTTCCGGAAATTCAGGCATTGCCGCAACGGTCGCGCCTTCTGCGGATGAGTACAAAGTCAAAGGTGCATTTCTGCTAAATTTCGCGAAGTTCATTGACTGGCCCGCTGCAACCTTTCGAGCCACCACCGATCCAATCTCCATTTGCATTTTGGGGAAAAGTCCATTTGGCACGGAATTTGATAAAGCTGCGAAATCTCTGGATATTGGTGGGCACAAGATCGCCGTAATGGTTGACGTTGCATTTACTGCCCTATCGGCCTGCCAGATTGTGTTTGTCAGCAGTGCAGAAGGAAAGCGAGTACGCCCTTTGTTTGAGCGGTTAAAAGGGATGAGTGTCTTAACTGTCGGTGAAATAGACGGATTTCTAAGTAGCGGTGGAGTGATCAACTTCGGTTTAGATGGCGGCAAAATACGGATTGAGATTAACGCAGAGGCGGCAGAACAAGCCAATTTGCGGATTAGTGCAAAGCTCCTGAGTCTTGGGCAAGCGAGAAGAAAATGATTTACTCTACAACCCGCAAGTATCGCAATCTCTCCTTGAAGCACAAGTTACGGCTTGTGATCATGGTCACTGTTTCCGCCGCCCTGCTGGTGGCTTGCACTGCGGTCGTGTTTTACGACCGTATTCAGGCAAGAGCTTCCATGCGCAACGATCTTTCCATTCTTGCCCAAATGATTGCAGCTAACAGCACGGCAGCTTTGAGTTTCAATGATGTATCGGTAGGTGAGGAAGTTCTCAATACCCTGAACGTCAAGCAAACACTTGTTGCAGCTCATTTATATTCGGCCGATGGAGTTTTGTTTGCCAGCTATCAAGGTGGGGCAAATCGTGGGGCAAATCGACAGGCCAAAGCTCCAGCACCGCAGGCTGACAATATTTGGTTTGAATCAACGAAACTTGCGATTTTCAAAGGGGTGTACCTGAATGACAATCGCTTAGGCACGGTCTATTTGGAATTGGACACCGAGGAGCTGGATCGTCGCTTGTGGCGATTCGTTGGGATTATGATTCCTATCGCCTTTACAACTTGGCTGTTGGCGTTGTGGGTCTCCACACGATTGCAACGAATTATCCTGGATCCGCTCAACAACTTGATGTCCGCAACAAAACGCGTTTCGGCTGAGAAAAACTACTCAGCTCGGGCGGTGAAAATTGCCGATGACGACTTAGGAAACTTGACCGATACATTCAATGAGATGCTTGCTGAAATTGAACGACGCGACGAAACGCTGAAACGTCATAGCGGAAACCTCGAGCAGGAAGTATCCATGCGTACCGCTGAATTGGTTCATTCAAATACCGCGCTACACGATGCAAAAGACAAAGCCGAACAGGCAAACAGGGCAAAGAGCGAATTTCTGGCCAACATGAGCCATGAAATTCGTACCCCGATGAACGGCGTGATGGGCATGACCGATTTGGTCCTCGATACCGAACTCGATTCCCAGCAGCGCGACTACTTGAACACCGTGAAGCTTTCCGCTGAATCGATGCTCACCGTCTTGAACGATATTCTGGATTTCTCAAAGATCGAAGCCGGCCGGCTGGAACTGGACCCAGTAGCTTTCGACATCTGCAATTTGATGGAAGAGACGCTCAAGACCCTTGCTGTCAATGCTCACGAAAAGGGTCTGGAACTTCTTCTCGATTTAGGACCGGAACCACCGCAGATGGTGGTTGCAGACATGGTGCGCATTCGACAGATTCTCGTAAATCTGCTGGGCAATGCTATGAAATTCACAGCACACGGCGAGGTCGAACTGCAATTGCGATATGAGCCACTCATGCAGGCGTTGGCCTCATCTTCTCAATCAGCAAATCTATTGCAACTCCATTTCGTCGTTCGTGACACCGGGATCG
The DNA here is from genome assembly GCA_038220135.1 of Bryobacterales bacterium. Lineage (GTDB taxonomy): Bacteria > Acidobacteriota > Terriglobia > Bryobacterales > Bryobacteraceae > JANXSF01. The sequence goes on from JBBRJC010000120.1 coordinate 2,488, forward strand.
GCATACCGATTGAACGCCAACGGGTAATATTCGATGCGTTTGTACAGGCCGATGGATCAACCACACGACGGTTTGGAGGAACGGGGCTGGGACTTGCAATTTCCGAGCGGCTGGTCACGGCGATGGGGGGGCGAATCTGGGTTGAAAGCGAGGATGGCGTTGGCAGTAAGTTTCACTTTACGATACACGCTGAATCTGTCCAACCAGAATTGCGGCCATCACCACCAAGTGAAGTTCCCCTCGAAGGTTTGCGCGGCCTGATTGTTGACGATAACCATGTCAATCGCCGCATTCTCGAAGAGATGTTAAGAGGGTGGGGTATGGAGCCTGTATTGGCCAGCGGCGGTGCCGAAGCCTTGACCCTGTGTAAATCGGAAAATCACGCCGGGCCATTTCACATTGTGCTGACAGATCTTCATATGCCCGAAATGGACGGCTTTGAGCTGGTACAACAGCTCAATCTGAATCTTTCAGCGGTTCGGCCGGTGGTGCTGATGATTACTTCCGCCGAGCATAGGGGAGATATCGCGAGATCGAGACAAATCGGCATCTCGGCGTACTTGACAAAGCCAGTTCGCAGGCATGAGTTGCGCCAAGCGATTGAACATGCTTTGAGCCTTGACAATGGCAGCGGGAAAAATCTTGCCGCGGCAGACACCAGCCTCAAACCAAATCGGCGCGCCGAATCGCACCGCATCCTGCTTGCTGAAGACAACGTGATCAATGTGCGTGTTGCTTGCGGAATTCTGAATAAAGCTGGTCACACAGTGACCGTAGCCTGCGACGGACATGAAGTGTTGCGTCTGCTGGGGCAGGAATCTTTCGATCTCATTTTGATGGATATTCAGATGCCGGTGATGGATGGATTTGAAGCAACTGCCTTGATTCGAGAGCAGGAAAAGAGCACTGGCCACCATGCACCAATCATTGCTATGACCGCTCATGCAATGAGTGGGTATCGCGAAAAGTGCATTGCCGCAGGCATGGATGGGTACCTCACCAAACCAATTCGAAGCCAGGCACTGCTCGAAACACTGGAGGAGTTTTGTGGTGAGTCTCGACGCCCTAAGACCAATCTCCCGGTTCCTGCTGTCATGGTTCTTTCATAATGGTGCTGCTGCAAAGTAAAAATAGGCTTTTCCGCACTTTTGATGCAGTTCCAAATCTTTTCAGAAACTTACGAATACGTGCCAAAAAGGAGCCGATTCAGGTGCATCTCGTTAAATGTGCGGCGGTTTGTGTCTTCTACTCCCTTGGGATTGCACCAAAAATGCAGAAGAGCCTAGAAATATCCTACAATGGCCGATTTGCGCGGGCCCCCTTTCCCTTATCTCAGGTTTCCTTCAGAACAGCGCGGCGCACTAAACGCGCGTCTATTGAGCGGCGAATGCGAACCCTTGACGGCGAGCACCGTTCTGGACCTCGACTCAGTGGGAGGGGGGGCTCCCAAGCAGCACTATTTGTCAAAATAGGACAGTTCTACTTTGCTGCTGTCATGGTTCTTTCATAATGGTACCGGCGCACTTGTGCAAAAATAAAGGTGTGCCGAAGTTTTGGCCCAGCGCCGGTACTCCCCTAAGTTGTAGAGCACCCGGCCAAGCAACCCATCAGGAAATATTCATTCAATGACCGAAATCATCAAGGTAGTTGGCAGAGAGATACTCGATTCGCGTGGCAACCCGACTGTGGAGGCCGACGTTATTTTGGCTGACGGCAGCATGGGACGTGCTGCTGTTCCAAGCGGTGCATCAACTGGCGAACACGAAGCCGTTGAATTGCGTGATGGCGATAAGAAACGCTACATGGGCAAAGGTTGCCTCAAGGCTGTCCATAACATCGCTAAGAAAATTGCACCTGCGGTGACCGGTCTTGATGCTGCCATGCAAAGCGACCTTGATCGAACGATGATTGAACTCGATGGAACACCGAACAAAGCCAAACTTGGTGCCAACGCCATTCTGGCCGTTTCCATGGCTGCCGCTCGCGCCGCTGCACAAAGTCACCAGTTGCCGCTATACCGCTATTTGGGCGGCGTCAATGCAAACCTGCTGCCTGTTCCAATGATGAACATTCTCAACGGCGGCGCGCACGCCGACAATTCAGTCGACTTGCAGGAATTTATGATCGCTCCTCACGGTGCCACCAAATTTTCCGACGCCTTGCGCATGGGAACCGAAGTGTTCCACACCCTTAAAGGCGTCTTGAAAAAGAAAGGCTACTCGACCGCAGTCGGCGACGAAGGCGGCTTTGCACCCAATTGCAAATCGAACCTGGAAGCGTTGGAAGTGGTTCTGGAAGCCATTACTCTCGCTGGCTACAAACCAGGCAAGGATATCAGCCTCGCCCTGGATTGCGCTTCAAGCGAATTTTACGACGCAAAATCCAAGAAATACACTTTCAAGAAATCCGACAAGAGCGAAAAGACTTCAGTCCAAATGGCCGAATTCTGGGCCGACTGGGCTCGCCAATTCCCGATCATCTCCATCGAAGATGGCATGGACGAAAACGATTGGGCTGGTTGGAAGGCGCTCACGGAAAGCTGTGGCAGCAAAGTGCAGTTGGTCGGCGACGATCTGTTTGTTACCAACGTTACTCGCCTGAAGATGGGCATCGACAAGGGCATCGCCAACTCCATTCTGATCAAAGTTAACCAGATCGGAACCCTCACGGAAACATTGGATTCCATCGCTATGGCCTCCCGCGCCGGATACACTTCCATGATCAGCCACCGCAGTGGAGAGACGGAAGATTCCTTTATTGCCGACTTGGCTGTTGCCACCAACGCCGGGCAGATCAAGACTGGTTCGGCAAGCCGAACCGATCGCCTCGCCAAGTACAACCAGTTGTTGCGCATTGAAGAAGAGCTCGGAGCATCTGCCAAGTTTGCAGGCAGAAAGGCGTTCAAACAATAATGACTGCACGGCAACCCGTTCTTTTGTCGATTATGGATGGCATGGGCTATTGGCTCGTGACTTCCATGATCAGCCACCGCAGCCAAGAGACGGAAGCTTCCCTCATTGCCGACTTGGCTGTTGCCACCAGCGCCGGGCAGATCAAGACTGGTTCGGCTTGCCGAACCGATCGCCTCCCCAAGTACAACCAGTTGTTGCGCATTGAAGAAGAGCTCGGAGCATCTGCCAAGTTTGCAGGCAGAAAGGCGTTCAAACAATAATGACTGCACGGCAACCCGTTCTTTTGTCGATTCTGGATGGCATGGGCTATTCGCTCGTGACTGAGGGGAATGCTGTGTTTCACGCGCACAAGCCGGTTTTCGACCGGCTCGTGCGTGACAATCCGACAACCTTGATTGAAGCCTCTGGGCCTTGGGTCGGCTTGCCCAAAGGTCAAATGGGAAACAGCGAAGTCGGACACTTGAACATCGGCTCTGGCCGCATCATCCGCATGGATGTCTCCCGGCTTGATGTGATGATCGAAGAAGGAACATTCGATCAGGATCCTGTACTGCAAGCTTCCATGGAAGCTGGGCGCAAAACGAATTTACACATCATGGGCCTGTTAAGCGATGGTGGAGTGCACTCGATGAATACCCATCTTTATGCCCTTTTGAAGATGGCAAAAAAGATGGCGATTCCAAACGTTTTCGTCCACATCTTTACCGATGGCCGCGACACAGCGCCCCAAAGTGGTTTGAGCTACGTTCGCGAGTTGCTCAAAGTGATGGAGGAAGCCGGTTGTGGCAAGGTAGCCAGCTTATCGGGCCGCTATTATGCGATGGATCGGGACAAGCGTTGGGAGCGCGTCGAAAAAGCGTTCAACGCGATGGTGCTTGGCCACGGCAAGAAAACCAGTAATGTACTGGAAGCAATTGAGTCTTCCTATGCAACTGGCGTAACCGACGAATTCATCGAGCCGTTTACGATTGTCGATGCTGCCGGCGAACCGGTCGGCCTGATCAAAGATAATGATTCCTGTTTGTTCTTCAACTACCGTGCCGACCGCGGCCGGGAACTGAGCATGGCTTTAACCGATGGAACCCTCGCCCAACCGCCACGTTGTTCGGCTCCCAAAAATCTGCACTTCACGACGATGACAGAATATGACCGGACTTTCGGATTTCATGTAGTATTGCAGCGCGAACCTCACTTTAATATTTTGGGAGAAGTTGTCTCCAATGCAGGGCTCACCAACCTGCGAGTGGCCGAAACCGAAAAGTACCCGCACGTGACCTACTTCTTTAATGGCGGAGCAGAAAATCCTTTTCCTGGCGAAGACCGCGAAATGGTCCCTTCGGCCAAAGTGGCAACCTACGACCTGTTGCCAGAGATGTCAGCAGCCGGTGTCACCGATATTGTAGTTAACGCTCTTGAATCGAAGAAATACGATCTGATCATTGTCAATTACGCCAATCCTGACATGGTAGGTCATTCCGGCAAGTTTGAGGCTGCCAAAAAGGCAGTAGAAGCTGTAGATGCGTGTCTTGTGCGCGTTGAAAAGGCGTTCCGCGAACGGGGCGGCACCTGGCTTGTTACAGCCGATCACGGCAATGCAGAAACGATGATCAACCTGGAGACGGGCGAGCCGCACACTTACCACACAACCAATCCAGTTCAGTTTGTGGTAGTCAACGACAATCCCCGTCCGCTAAGAACAGGCGGTGCTTTGCGCGACATTGCACCAACGATACTTGGTTTGTTGGGCGTTGAACAGCCCGCCGACATGACGGGCGAATCATTAATCACTTAGTCTGAACTTACTAAGTCCGGTCTTCCCTTGCCTCGCTTGTTTAAGGACAAGTGAGGCAAGCATAGTGTAACCCAAAAACGGCAGTAGCCTCACGCCGAACCACATAAGTTGTTGAAGTTGCTCAGAATCGCAAAGAGCCCGGCGGCGGGCCACATTGATGGAACACGAAAGTCCTTCGCCGCCGGCGCTCCGTTTTGCGCGTGTTGCTCAAAAGTTCGACTGCCTCGCAGTTGACCACGTTGGTGTGATAACCGATTTGGTTGGGACCATGGAGATGCGACGAAGTCGTGCATTCAACTGCCGTTTTTAGATTTATCGGCCCTTCCGGCGCTCACTCCCTCGTGAGGCCGGGGCTTTCACAACCGCTTCCGCAGGCGGTGGCGGCGGTGGTGGTGGTGTGGTCAAAAATCGTGCCGATTCAACCACCGCAACATGCCCTTCTCTAAAAACTCGTAATCTTACTTTTACGTCAGCCGCCTGCGTCTGGTAGGCAAATGTTCCAAGCAGAAGTGCCTCGCCGTCAATCGCTTTCACCAACGTCCGGTTATCCTCGGAAATTGTAATTTCACCCGATTGCCCGTTCAATTGCCGGATCTGTTCCCGATCCCATTGAACCAGCAGTTCAGTTGCCTGTCCATTGAGTTTAAGACCCAGCGAATCCGGGTGCGTGTCCCAATAGTAGACCAGTCCGATCCTGACAATACTGCCGAGGAGTGCTCCGGCAATGATGGAAAAAAACATTCCCCACGCGCGGCGGCGTTTCTGCGGCGAGCGCAGTTCCGCGCGCTCGGCAACAAGTCGGGTTTCTTCAACTTCTGGTAGTGGTGGCGATTCAATAGTCACGGCAGGTGTCCAGCGTTCCAGTGCGGGAACCACTGCAGTTCCACCCCTTTGCGGGATTGGCTGCAGCGGATTGTTTTCCGCTCTCTGCTTATTTCCATCGGCAGGAAGTGTGAACTCCTCCACAGAGGCATGCACGTGAATTTGCCCCAGATCATTCCTAAAGAAATATCCGGCCCGAACAGGTTGAAAACGCGCTGGTTTTAGAACCAACGCAACTTGCCAGTCTTTTCCGAAATGTTGATTCCAGAAAGTAAGTTCTTCCGGCCGTAAGTGTATTTCACTGCGGGTGTGAGAAACAAACCAACCAACAACTTCCAGTTGCGCTAGCGAATGATCAGCGGCCGCCTCCGATAGCATGCGTTCCAATCCGATGAGATCCTTTTCAGAAAGGTCGAACGACGGCCCCTTGCTATGCTCACAAGCGATCGGACGCCAAGCCTCAACCCAAATCTTGTTATCCTGCCGTTCCCCGAAAAGAACACCACCAACCTCAATTCCGCCTCGCGCCAAACGCATGTAACCGTCGTTTACAAAATCACGCAGTTCCTTAAGAACAGGTTCCGACGACAGGACTTCGCCGGAAAATCCCGTGGCTCGCCAACTATGGAAGGAAATTGAGTCCGCTTTAGACACTACTCATCGATTATAGTATTCAGTACTACCTCTTCATGTCTACTACTCACGAATCTTTCAACGTTAATCGCTTCCGCCACTACGACGTCCTCGTCAACTGCTTT
>JBBRJC010000121.1:0-8735 GCA_038220135.1 Bryobacterales bacterium
CCATTTCCACCATTCCAACCGCCCCCTCAACAATCCGCGTCCGAGCCGCAATAATCGCCGAAGCCTGCTGCCTTTGCAACATCGCCGCCGCAATTTCCGGAGCGTAAGCCAGATGGCTGATCCGAGCCTCAACCGTCTCCACCCCGGCCACTTGCAGCCGTTCATGCAATTCATCGCGAAGGTGCTCGGAAACTTCCGTCACATTGGCCCGCAGCGAAGTTTCTTTGTCATCATGCGCATCGTAGGAATAGGCGGTAGCCATATTGCGCAGAGCGCCCTCGCTTTGAACCTTCACATAGTTCTCATAGTTGTCCACCATGAACGAAGCCTCTGCGGTATCCACCACTTTCCAAACCACCACAGCAGCAATTTCAATCGGATTGCCGTCTTTGTCATTCACCTTCAAATGGGTGGTCTCAAAGTTCCGCACCCGCAGCGAAATCCAATTCCGGCTGTAGAACGGGTTAGCCCATTGCAGTCCTGGTTCTTTCACAGTTCCCATGTACTTTCCAAACAAGGTCATCACATTACCCGTATTCGGCTGCACCGACATGAAACCCGGCAACAAAAAGAAGAAGAGGACAATCCCCCCAATTCCGGCAACAATCAACCACGCCGACCCCGCACCATTCCGCGCAGCCGTAATGATCAGGCCCACGCTCGTGATGAACAATCCAGCAACAAACAGCAACATCACCAGACCAGAAAAGACGGTGATTTTTTTCTCTTTCATAAAACCTCCTATTGGCTAGCAGTATGATATCACTTTGATATTTATTTGTTAAGCGTAAACTTTTTGGCGACGCCGAGCAAGATGCATTCCAAGGCCATCAACGCACATCCGATAAACTTGAATCCATGCCCAATCGAACTCTAGTGATCGGCGCCAGCGGAAACATCGGCTCGCAAGTTGTGGATCAATTGTCGGCCACTGGAAACCACGTCCGCGCGATGACCCGTAACCCGGCATTAACCCGATTTCCCCAAGGCGTTGAGATCGTCGAAGGAGACATTACGCTTCCCGATACACTTGACGAACCCCTTAATGGTGTCGATTCCGTGTTCCTGGTGTGGACTGCCGGCCCATCAACAATTGCGCCCGTGGTGGAGCGCATTGCTCGAAGCACCCGGCGAATCGTACTCCTTACCTCCCCCCACAAAACACCGCACCCATTCTTTCAGCAGCCCAACAAAATGAGAGGTCTGCACGAAACCCTCGAAAGCCAGATCGAGGCATCAGGAATAGAATGGACATTTCTTCGGCCAGGAATGTTTGCTGCAAACACGCGCTCGTGGTGGGCGCCGCAGATTCGAAGAGGCAATGTTGTTCGCTGGCCAATGGTGAATGCCCGGACAGCACCCATCCACGAACGGGATATCGCCGCCGTCGCGATTCACGCATTGTTAGAGGACAACCACGCGGGTGCGGAATACGTTTTAACCGGGCCGCAATCGCTGACGCAAGCGGAGCAGGTGAACGAAATTGGCCAAGCACTCGGCCGCACGCTGCGAGTTGAAGAGATTTCGCCAGATGAGGCGCGGCACGAATTGCTAGCCATCATGCCGCCTTTTATAATCGAGATGCTACTCGCCGCATGGAGCGCCGCAATTGGCCAACCCGCCTACGTCACATCCACGGTGAAGGAGATCACAGGCGTACAACCTCGAACACTGTTTGACTGGGCAACGGACCATGCCCAGGAGTTACTCCACTAAGAGCATGGCCGTCTTGTCCACTTTGAACCGGTGTCGCTGGTGGTCGTACAACTATAATGTTTGCATCCAGGCACAATCGATTGCATGATGGGCGGCGCGGGGTATAAGCTTAGAATCCAATCTGATAAAAACATGAAATACATTCCGCAGTTCCCAGAATAGAGGCCGAGAAAATCTGTTGTGGGGTCCTCTTCAGGTTGTAATGATGTAAGTGAGATTTTGAGATTCATGGTTGTACTTTGTGAATAGGGAGACTTCTGAAATGAACCTGACGCGAACTTGGCAGACCAACCATAATGGAAAAGTTGTTGAGGTGCAATGGACCGGAATGCAGTTTCGGGAGGGATGGATGCTCCGCCTTCTAGTTAACGGTAATGAGGTGGCGAAGACCCGGACATTATCGGGCGAGGTTTCGCTTTCGGCGGGCTCTGGAGTCGACGCAGTAAAGGTTGACTTTCGTCAACTGTTGTTTCGAAATCAGTGCACGATCTCAGTGGACGGGCTAACATTATTGGATCAAACGCAGCCTTGGAATGCGCTGGCAATGACGGTGGTTTTGGCGCCGTTCGTGGTCCTTATCTATCGCGTGATTGGGGCATGAACGGACGCGCCGGTCGTTAGGCAGGCTTGGCCGAATTGCGGGCACAGGAAGCTGACTAGGATTCAAAGCCGGAGGAACAGCGGAAAGATCTATTCGCGGCTGAGCGGGCGATGCAACGGCGCAGTCGAAGCCCGGTGCAATGTACGTTTTAACAGGCGGGAGGCATGGTGTGGAATGCAGTGCGGTCCGCAAAGCTGTATTGCTTGCGGTGCATGCACATGTTGAGGAAAATCCCCATGGCGAAGAAACAATCCGAATTATCTCGGCCCGCGAAGCCGATCCACGTGAGCGCCGAGTCTAACTTGAGCAAACCGCTGACTAAGCGCCAAAAGGCTACGGTAGATGGAATAGCCAGCAGGCAGGCCCGCGGCGATGCCGCTCGGATCGACTACTCTGACATTCCTGCTCTAACGCAAAAGCAACTGGCGCAGTTCAAGCGAGCGCCGAAAAAACTTGTGGCCGTGCGCTTGGATGCCGACGTGTTTGCATGGATTCGAAAGTTTGGCGCTGGATACTCTACACGCATAAACAGTGTTATTCGACTAGTGATGTCGCAACAACGATAGGCCGCCCTGGTCACGGCAATCCCAAGGTTATCGGCGCAGGCGCAGGCCGATAGATCCTCTCTAGTCGCGGAGGGTCCAGCGAAATGGTCAGGCGATGAGGCCAGTACCAAAATCGTCCACAAAGTTTAGGGACGAAAACCGCACCCTCAAAATTAGGGTTTGCTTAGGCCCGTGCCGCCGTCTCCACGTTACACTAGTCTTGACATGCGCCACGTGGCAGGTTGCAGTTCGGCAAGGCCCAATTCGAGATGATCAAGACAATCCGCCACAAGGGGCTGAAACGCCTTTTGAATAGGACGACCCCAGCGGGGTAAATCCGGAACACGTCGGGAATCTGCGCAATATTCTCGCAACGCTTCACGCGGCTCCCACCGTCGCCCATATGGACTTACCGGGGTTTCGACTGCATCCGCTTAAAGCCGAGATGAAAGGCTTCTGGGCTGTCACAGTACGCGCCAACTGGCGTGTGGTTTTTCGCTTTGATGATGACGCGGAGGAAGGTGATTATGTCGATTACCACTGAAAGGAAGCAACCCATGACCATGAAGAATCCGCCGCACCCCGGAGCTGTTGTGTTCGAAGAATGCATCGAGCCTATGGGCGTGACGATCACGGACGCCGCTCAGGCTCTTGGCGTGACGCGCAACACGCTTTCCGAACTCGTAAACGGGAAGCGCGGTATATCCCCGAAATGGCCGTGCGGCTGCCCACAGTTTTTGGCGACACCGAGCAAGGCTGGCTTGTTCAACAGGCTCAGTACGATCTTGCGCACGTTCAACGTGACCGGCTCAAACTCAAGCGACTGGCATTGGTTTAAGTTCCACAAAGGGTAGGTTCGGGGCGAAAACCGGATCCCTGTAAAAGCAGGTGTTGCACAGTCCCGTTATGCCCGCATTTCTCGTCCGACGACCAAAACTCGGCGATGCAACTGTCCGCATTGAAGCAGGCCGATTGTAAGACGATCTTCAATGACGAAGTTATCTCGGGTGCCACCACGAAGCGCCCACCGACGACGCCCAGTAGGATGGCGACACGCTCAATTCAAAGATTGTCAGGCCACTCCTGGACTGCGCCAACTGTGATCGGAACAAAGCTCTACCTGCGAAACCGAAACAACATCGTGGCCTACCTATTGAAGTAACCACTTCGAACAAACAAACCCAATCCCGATCTGTTACCGTTGCCTTTTCTGGCACCAACAAGTGTGTCCGTGCCGCATCGAAACCTTCTCGACGCTCGTGGTGCAACCCAGCACGAAGTCATCAGGAAAAACAAACCCAATGCACCCAAACAATTGCATTCCCACAAGTTTCCAGCCTATATTTGCCGTTGTTTCAATAACCTGCGGCGGTGGAGCGGTGAGCCGCAAACGTGCATACCCCATTCTAATGGGATGAAGTCATCCGAGCAGAACAGCAGTAGCAGGAAAATGTCAGTCCTCCTGTTCGCCACTACCGGGCCGTATAGAGAGCGGGCTTTCTTTCTTGAACGGCACCATAAAACGAAGCGTCAGGTAGTTCACCAGCGCGAGAGTAATCGCAATATGGTACATGCCAAAACCCACAGCAGCACCAACAATACCGATGTTCCAAATGCTCGCCGCCGTGGCCGTACCACTCACACTCCCGCGATCTTTCAAAATCGCGCCACCACCAACGAAGCCAATCCCAGTCACAAGCCCTTGCAGAATACGGCTGTAAGTATCAGGCGTGGCCCCAAGCAGGTTTGTCCCCACCATTGCCAGCCCACAACTCCCGATAGCAACAATGGGAAAAGTACGGATGCCGGCAGAACGATCTGCACGCTCGCGATCCCATCCAATTGGAAGCGCCAGAACATACGCCACTCCCAGATGAAGCAGGTCGTTAAGTACCGACGCTGCCGTCATCTGGATGCTGAGTGTATCGTGTAACAAACTATTGCTTCTGTATTGGCGGAGTTGCTGGCTTAACTGCAGCAGGTTTTGGAGCAGCAGGTTTTGGAGCAGCAGACTTTGGAGCAGCCGGTTTTGGAGCGGCAGGCTTCGGTGCTGACACTCCCGGCTTAACCGGTGTAACAGCCTTCTTTGCGGCAGGCACCGCTTGCGGTTCGCTGAAAACACGAACTCGTGCCATCTTTACCGGTGTTGTCGGTTTATCCCCAGGGCCACGCGGCAATCGTGCAATCTTGGCAACCAGGTCCATACCTTCCACCACTTGGCCGAAAATCGTATGGCGACCGTTCAGGTGCGCAGGCGTACCTTCGGTAATGAAGAATTGAGAGCTTCCGGTTCCCGGCCCGGCGTTGGCCATTGCTACACGGCCAGGGACATCGAATTTTAAGGAGGGGTGAAATTCATCCGGAATTTCATTGGTGCCACCCATGCCTGTACCGGTTGGATCGCCGCCCTGAATCATGAAATCAGGAATCACGCGGTGAAAGATCAGGCCGGTGTACAAAGGAGCTTTTGAACGTTGACCAGTTGTTTTGTTGGTATATTCCTTCAGACCAAGAGCAAGGTCGCGGAAGTTCTTCACCGTGATTGGCGATTCTTTGTCGAAGAACTTGAAGGTGATGGTGCCTAGCGGCACTGTCCCATGGGTGATGGATAAGGAGCAGTAAAGGCCCGGATCCCGCTTGGGTGGCGCAGGTTTCGCCGGTGCGGTAACCGGGGGCTTGACTGCTGCTGGCGGTTTTACGGCCGGCGTTGTCGGAGGCTGAGCGGCGGCGATGGAGACAAAGCCCAGCGTCAAGAATGCGAAAGACAGTTTTGTGACTTGCATAAAAGTATGATTATACAATGCGCCTCTATTTCTTTTCTCTTGGGCTCGCTACTTGGGCGGCTGCGGCAACGGTGGATATTTCGATTCTTTCCACCACAGACCTGCACGGCAACCTGTTCCCTTATGACTATTACACCGCCAAACCCGCACCCCGCGGATTGGCCAAAGTGGCGACGCTGATTGCTGAGGCGCGCAAACAAAATCCGAATTCGCTGCTAGTAGACTGCGGCGATACCATTCAAGGTGCCACCCTTGAAACCGTTCACCAGATGGCCGTCCGCGCAAATAAGACGACGAAAAGTGATCCGATGATGGCCGCTATGAACTATCTCAACTACGACGCCATGGCCATTGGCAACCATGAATTCAACTACGGTTTGAAGAATTTGATGGTCGCCCGCAAGCAGGCAAAGTTCCCCTGGCTTTCGGCCAACTCGAAGGTAGAACCAGGAACAAAAGCCGAGCCCTTCGATGCCTGGGTCATAAAAACGGTTGCCGGAGTGAAGGTTGGTATCGTTGGAATCACAACTTCCGCGATCCCCACTTGGGAGAAACCGGAAAACTATAAGGGCTACCACTGGATCAGTGGCGTTGCGGCAGTGCGCGAATCGATCGCCCAAATGAAGGCCAAAGATAATCCGGACGTCGTGGTGGTGATCGCCCATGCCGGCCTTGATCGAGATATGGCAACGGGCCAAGTAAAAACCGGTGATGCTGCAGGTGAAAACATGGTGTACCAGATCGCCGCGGAAGTTGCCGGAGTCGATGTCATCCTGTTCGGCCACACCCATCAGCAACTCGCCGGAGCGCGTGTGAATGGCGTGTTGCTGGCACAGGCGAAGAATTGGGGCGGTTCGCTGGCGGTAGTCGACCTGAAACTGGAAGGCGAGCCGGGCCACTGGAAGCTTTCGGAAAAACAAAGCCATTTGGTGCCGGTAACGGCGGCAACAGTGCCTGACCCGAATGTTCTGGAGATTGGCAAAAGCTATCACGACGCCGCAGAACAGTACTTGAATGCGCCGGTAGCGGAATCGAAACTCGACATGCTCGGTGCCAATTCGCGAGATAAAGATTCCGTGCTCATCGACATGATTCAAGAAGTACAGTTGCACGCAGCCAAAGCCGATGTTTCGTTTGCCAGTTTGTTCAACATGGGCGTGCATATTAAGAAGGGTCCGGTGACGGTGCGTGAGTTGGCGGCGCTGTATGTGTACGATAACGAGCTCTACGCAATTGAAGGCGACGGCCAAATGGTGAAAGATGCTTTGGAAAATGCGGCCCGCTTTTATCTGCAATGTCCGTCAAGTGGCTGCGAAGGTCTTGTACAAACAAACCCAAAAGTGATTGGGTTCAACTACGATATGGCCCAAGGCGTGGGGTATGAAATTGATGTGCGGCGGCCTGAAGGCGATCGCATTCGCAATCTGACCTACAAAGGCAAGCTGCTGAAGATGGATCAAAAGCTGCGCATCGCCCTGAATAACTATCGCGCAGGGGGCAGCGGCGGATACAAGATGTTTGCCGCTGCGCCGGTGGTATGGCGATCCGGCATGGAAATTCGCGAAATGATGATCGACTATTTCCGCGAAAAGAAAGTTCTGCCAGTGAAGACCGATAACAATTGGAAGCTGGTTTTACGTTAGCAGGGAACAGTTTGCTACCGAGCGACAACCGCGAGGGGAGTGGTGCGCTACCGAGCCACGACTACAACGGAGTCGGGCGTTACCGAGCCGCGACTGCAAAGGAGTCGGGCGCACAGGAACGCATGCAATCAATCACGAGTTTAAATAACTATTGACACGCTGCTCGTTTAGTACTAATGTCTTAGTATGAAGAAAGCAGCAGACCCTCTCACCCCGCAAGAGCTGGAGATCATGAAGGTCGTCTGGCGCATTGGGCCAGCAACTGTACGGGATGTTTACGAAGATCTTCTGACGCGACGCCACATCGCCTACACCTCGGCGATGACCATGATGAACGTGCTGGAACGCAAAGGCCATCTGCGTAAAGTGACCACCGATCGGGCGTTTATCTATGAGCCAACCGAGCCACAGAAGATGGTGCTGTCGTCCATGGTGGGCGAGTTTGTGGACCGCGTCTTCAACGGGTCAGCCTCTCCACTGCTGCAGCACTTGATCGAGGATGAACGGCTCACCCAACAGGACATCAGCACGATCCAGAAGCTGTTGAAGCAGCGCAAGGCGGGCGCATGACCAGCATCTGGCTTTTGATGAATTTGGCGGTCTGGTGCATCCAAGCCGGCACCTTGATCGCAGTTGGCATTGTCGCCACACAGCTATTAAGATGGCGGCATCCGCAGTCGCGGCTGCGCTTTCTGCAGCTATTGTTTGTCGTCAGTGTGTTGCTTCCCTTTCTCACTTCGTGGCAGAGCCAGATAACAACAAGGGTAGAGGCCATTGCTGTTGCCGCACCCCTCAACATGCCCGATGCGGTCGTGCCCGCCACTGCTTCCTTGCCATGGGAGCTCATTATACTGGCCGCTATTGGATCGGGCATGCTCGTTCGCCTCGGTTTGCTGGGGATTGGGCTGGCCAAGCTGAAAGCCTTACGGCGCATCGGCCAGCCGATCGGCATCGAAGGATTGACGGGAGTCAAAGTGATGGAAGTCGACGGATTGACAGGACCGGCAGCATTCGGATGGCTCGACCCCGTGATTCTGCTTCCCTCTGGAATGTCCGATGGCCCGTTGCGAAGGGCTGCGATCCTCCATGAATTGCAGCACGTACTGCGGCGAGATTGGTTCGAGAGCATGATCGAACACGTTTCCGTTTCGATCCTCTGGTTCCATCCTATGGTTTGGTGGCTTATGGAGCGAATCCATTTAGCGCGCGAACAGGCAGTGGATGCCGAAGTGGCGGGCGATGGCCCAAATCGTGACCAGTATTTAGAAGTATTGCTTTCTTCTGCGGGCCTTGCCAATTTACCCTCGATGCCTGCAACCAGTTTCGTTCGCCGCCCACGTCACTTAGTGGAACGTGTCGCATTTTTGACCAAGGAGACAAACATGTCAGTTAGCAAAACCGTTGCTTCGGCCGCACTGGCCGTTCTCGTTTCTGGCGCAGCAGTCAC